>NZ_JBSVWF010000030.1:0-74894 GCF_054071635.1 Pseudomonas sp. SDO52101_S400
CACCTCAGCCCCCTGTGGAAGCGGGCTTGCCCGCGAAGAGGCCATCACATCCAGCCTGGATGCCACAGAGTTCACACAACAGATTGGTATCCAGATGCTTCTCCACCAGATCCGCCAGCCGCTCGATATCGCGTTCGCGCAAGCCGTGGTAATCCACCTCCTGCACATCGTTCAAACCGGCCCAGCGCAACAACGCCGCACTGGCCTCCGGCGATTCGAACAAGCCATGCAGGTAGGTGCCGAAAATCTGTCCATCGAGACTTTGCGCACCATCACAGCGGCCGTCGTCCAGATGCACAGCGGCGTTTTCCAGCGCAGCTCCCGTCGTCACACCCGCATGAATTTCGTAACCGCTGACTTCGGCATCTTCCAACGCCAGACGCCCGCGCACATTGCGCAACTGCTTCTCGGCTTCGAGCTGCGTTTCAAACGCCAGCAACCCCAGACCGGCGCTGGAACCCGGCGCGCCTTCCAGGCCCAGCGGATCGTGTACTTGCTCGCCGAGCATTTGCAGACCGCCGCAGATCCCCAGCAATTTGCCGCCGTAACGCAGATGACGACTGATGGCCGCTTCCCAGCCATTGGCCCGCAGATACGCCAGGTCACTGCGCACGCTTTTCGAGCCCGGCAGGATGATCAGATCGGCCGGCGGAATCGCTTGCCCCGGGCCGATGAATTGCAGATCCACCTGCGGATGCAGTCGCAATGGATCGAAATCCGTGTGGTTGCTGATGCGCGGCAGAACCGGCACCACCACTTTCAGGACTTGTTCGGCCTTGTCGGTCTGGCGCTGGTCGATGCCGTCCTCGGCTTCCAGATGCAGATCCATCACGTACGGCAGCACGCCCACCACCGGTTTGCCGGTGCGCTGTTCCAGCCAGTCGAGGCCCGGTTGCAACAAGGCGATGTCACCGCGAAAACGGTTGATGATGAAGCCTTTGACCCGCGCCTGCTCGCTCGGCGACAGCAGTTCCAGCGTGCCCACCAGATGGGCAAACACGCCGCCACGATTGATGTCGGCGATCAGCAGCACCGGGCAATCCACCGCTTCGGCGAAGCCCATGTTGGCGATGTCGCCGGCACGCAGGTTGATCTCTGCCGGCGAACCCGCGCCCTCGACCATCACCAGCGGATAGGCGGCGCTCAAGCGCTCATGGGAGGCGAGCACGGCCTGCATGGCGATGGCTTTGTAGTCGTGATAGGCGACGGCGTTCATGCTGGTGACAGCCCGGCCATGGATGATGACCTGGGCGCCGGTGTCGCTGTTGGGCTTGAGCAGCACCGGGTTCATGTCGGTGTGCGGTTCAAGATGCGAGGCCTGCGCCTGCACCGCTTGGGCCCGGCCGATCTCGCCGCCATCGGCAGTCACCGCGCTGTTGAGCGCCATGTTCTGCGGTTTGAACGGCACCACGGCCACACCCTGGCGGGTTGCCCAGCGACACAGCGCCGTCACCAGCGTGCTTTTGCCGGCATCGGAGGTGGTGCCCTGCACCATTAATGTGGTCATGCTGGTTTTTTTTCCATAGAGCGGTCCAGGGCGAATGCTTGCAGGGCTTGCTCAAGACGCGCCTCATCGGCGGCATTGGCGGGCAGGCCGAAACGCAGGCTGCTGTTGTGCACGAAAAGGCGCAGGAGAATGCCGCGTCGGGCCATGAATTCGTGCAGCGCGGTCGCGTGCTCGGTGATCAGCCACTGAAACAGCGCGCAGCCGCCCTGAGGTTTGAAGCCGTAGCGTTCGAGCAGCGCAGCCAGCCGTTCACTGACCTCGTCGCTGCGGATCCGTTGGCGGGTATGGCCTTCGGTGTCTTGCAGACAAGCCTGGCCCAGCACGCGGGTCGGCCCACTGACGGCCCAGGGTCCGACCTGTTCGGCCAGCAACCGGAGCAACTTGCGTTCGGCGAGCACGAATCCCAGCCGCACACCGGCCAGACCGAAAAACTTGCCGAACGAACGCAACACGATCAGACCGACCTGATGGGCATGCGGAGCAAGGCTCAGTTGCGGCGTGTTGTCCATGAACGCTTCGTCGACCACCAGCCAGCCGCCGCGCTGGGCCAACCGCGCATGCCAGTCGAGCAACCGCGCCGGGGTCAGGTTCAGGCCCGTGGGGTTGTTCGGATTGACCACCACCAGCACGTCGAGGCTGTCGAGAAAAAAGTCGACCTCCTGCTCCAGCACTTCACGCACGATATAGCCGCTACGGCGCCAGGCTTCGGCATGCTCGGCATAACACGGCGACAGCACGCCGACCTTGCCGGCCCGACGCAATCGCGGCAGCAACTGGATGGCCATCTGCGAACCGGCCACCGGCAACACTTGCGCGGCACCGTAGTAGTCGCACGCTGCCTGCTCCAGACCGTCATCGTTCTCCGGCAAGCGCGCCCAGGCCCGCAGCGGGATGTCCGGGACCGGAAACGGCCACGGCGCCAGACCGGTGGACAGGTCGAGCCAGTCCTCTTCCGCGATGCCGTATTCGAGCGCCGCCCTGCGCAACCGGCCACCGTGCTCAAGCATAGAATTCAGCCCCCACGCAGAGAATCAGCAGCCATAACCATACCCCGCGCTGGACCAATTGCCAGCCGCGATCAATGGAATCTGCATCCGCCGGCACGCCCTCGCCCAACTGCGGACGCTCGTGCAGCTCGCCGTGGTAAATCGCCGGCCCGCCCAGCTCGACGCCCAAGGCACCTGCGCCAGCCGCCATCACCGGGCCTGCATTCGGGCTGTCCCATTTTGGCGCCTGGGTGCGCCAGCATTTCAGCGCCAGTCGGGTCTTGCCCAGCAGCGCGTAGGTCAACGCCACCAGCCGCGCAGGAATGTAGTTGAGGACGTCGTCGATCTTCGCCGCCGCCCAGCCGAAACGCTCGAAACGCTCATTGCGATAGCCCCACATCGCGTCGAGCGTGTTGCTCAGGCGATAGAGCACCACACCCGGCGCACCGGCCACAACAAACCAGAACAGCGCGGCGAACACTGCATCGCTGCCGTTCTCCAGCACCGATTCAGTGGCGGCGCGGGCGACAGCGGTGCTGTCCAGCTCACTGGTCTGGCGGCTGACCAGATAACCCACGCGCTTGCGCGCCTCTTCCAGATCATCACTGCGCAGGGCCTTGGCCACCGGCTCGACGTGCTCGCCGAGGCTGCGCATGCCGAGGGCGCAATACAGCGCAAGAATCTCGACGATCCAGCCCACATACGGCGCCCAGGACAATGCCGTGGCGAGCAGGGTCAGCGGCAGCACTGCAATCACCCACGCGGTGACGCCATGGCTGCGCCAGCCGCGCCCACCGCTATTGAATCGTTGCTCGATGCGCCCGGCGAAATTACCGAACGCCACCAGCGGATGCCAGCGTTTCGGTTCACCCAGCAGCGCATCCAGCGCAACCGCGGCGACACTCAACAACGCCACACTCATTGACTCACTCCCCAGAAATTTTCATACAGCAGCTCATTGAGCGGACGCGCCTGCGCCCACCCTTCGAGTACCAGCATCGGCGCCGGATAGAATTCCTTGACCGGCCCCAGACAAAGAACCGCCAGCGGCTTGGCCCCGGCCGGCAGTTTCAGCAGATCGGCCAGCGCCTGCGGTTCGAAGAGCGACACCCAGCCCATGCCCAGGCCTTCGGCGCGCGCGGCCAGCCACAGGTTCTGGATCGCGCAGGACAATGAGGCCATGTCCATTTCCGGCAGCGTGCGGCGACCGAAAATATGTCGCTCGCGATCATCCATCAAAGCGGCGACCAGCACTTCGGCGCAGTCGTTGATGCCTTCGACCTTAAGCTTCATGAACTCGTCGCTGCGCTCGCCGAGGGCTTCGGCGGTGCGTACGCGTTCTTCTTCAACAAGGTTCTGGATCTGGCCACGCAAGGCGCGATCGCTGATGCGGATGAAGCGCCATGGCTGCATCAGGCCGACGCTCGGTGCCTGATGTGCGGCTTCAAGCAATCGGCGAAGCAATTCAGGCTCGACCGTGCCGCCGCTGAAGTGGCGCATGTCGCGACGTTCGGCGATAGCGCGATAGACCGCTTCGCGCTCGGTTTCAGTGAATGCGTTGTCGGTCATGGCACCAACAGTGCGGCAATCGCCGACGGATTCGACGGAAAATAAAAGTGCACGTATGAGGCAGTCATCCGCCCTTGCCGATACACCGCTTCCGCACCGCGCCCGCCATTGGGGCTGTGGCCACGGGCAATCGGCGTCAGTTCGGTGGTGGTCAGGGAATGGTGATAAGTGTGGCCGCGCAGCAAGCCTTCCGGCAGTTCGACCGATTGCAGAGCCAGCGCAGCCAGACGCTTTTGCATCACCGCATCACCCTTGAGCAAACCGACCAGTTCGGCGCGAGTGCCTTCGACATCGGTCAGCGAGTCGAGCAGATACAACATGCCGCCACATTCGGCGAGCAGCGGTTTGCCGGCGGCGTGATGCGCGCGAATCGCTTTGAGCATGTCTGCGTTCTGCGACAAGGCAACGTGGTGCAATTCCGGATAACCGCCGGGCAGGTAAACGCTGTCGGCGTCGGGCAATTGCGTGTCGCGGATCGGCGAGAAGAAACGCAACTCCGCGCCCATCGCCCGCAACAGGTCGAGACTGGCGCCATAGGTGAAAGCGAAGGCTTCGTCACGGGCGACGGCAATTCGTACGCCTTCGAGCAGTCTTTCGGTCTTGACGATTTCAGGCGCGGCGAATTCGACGGCCGGTGGCAGCGCTACCTCGCAGGTGCTGGCCAGCGCTTCGGCGGCGGCGTCGAGACGCAGGTCGAGATCATTCAGTTCGCTGGCCTGCACCAGGCCGAGATGACGGCTTGGCAGTTCGATCCCGGTTTCCCGGGACAACGCGCCGTACCAGCGCAGGCCTTCGGTAAGACTGCCTTCCAGCAACTGCGCATGGCGCACGGTGCCGACGCGGTTGGCCAGCACGCCGGCGAACGGCAGGTCCGGCTGATAGCGCGCCAGGCCCAGCGCCAAGGCGCCGAATGTCTGGGCCATGGCCGTGCCGTCGATCACGCCAAGCACCGGCACGCCGAAATGCCGCGCCAGATCGGCACTTGATGGCGTGCCGTCGAACAAGCCCATCACACCTTCTATCAGGATCAGATCCGCTTCGGCGGCGGCTTCCCACAGCAATCGACGACTTTCCTGCTCGCCGACCATCCACATGTCCAGTTGATAGACCGGCGCACCGCTGGCGCGCTCGAGGATCATCGGGTCGAGAAAGTCCGGGCCGCACTTGAAAACGCGGACCTTGCGCCCCTGATTGCGGTGCAGACGGGCCAGTGCGGCAGTAACGGTGGTCTTGCCCTGACCAGAGGCCGGCGCGGCGATCAGTACCGCCGGGCAGTGACGTGGTTGATTCAAAGTTCGACGCCTTTCTGCGCTTTGATACCAGCCTGGAAGGCGTGCTTGATCATGCCCATTTCGGTGACGGTGTCGCCCATCTCGATCATTTCCGGCTTCGCGGCGCGACCGGTGACGATCACGTGCTGCATTGGCGGACGGGCCTGCAGATCGCTGAGTACCTGATCCAGATCCAAGTAACCGTGCTTGAGCGCAATGTTCAGCTCATCGAGCACCACCAGGCCGATCGTCGGGTCACGCAACAGTTCGCGGGAGACTTCCCATGCAGCCTCGGCGGCGGCGATGTCGCGCTGGCGATCCTGGGTTTCCCAAGTGAAGCCCTCGCCCATCACATGAAAACGTACCTGCTCGGGGAAACGGCGGAAGAACAGTTCCTCCCCGGTGCTGTTGCGACCCTTGATGAACTGCACCACGCCGCACTGCATGCCGTGCCCCATCGCGCGGGCGAGCATGCCGAACGCCGAGCTGCTTTTGCCTTTGCCATTGCCGGTCAACACCAGCACCAGGCCGCATTCGTCTGGCGAATTGGCGATGCGCTCGTCGATCACGGCTTTTTTGCGCTGCATGCGCGCCAGGTGGCGCTCGTCGCGCTCGGGGGAATCAGTCATGGGGGAGCTCTCCGTTGAGGCTGGATAACGGCGGGCAGGCACAAGAATAGACGGCAACAAGCCTGGCATCGCCCACCGTGATGCCGCTGGATGGATCAGGCCGGTCTCCGGGCTCATGAGCGGCCCAGGCCTGGCTGCGCGCCTTCCCGCTTTGCAGCAGTGGCATCGAACGCAGCTTTTACTCATTTACCGTTGCGGGGGCAGCGCCGGGATCGTGATGGCTCTTCGCGTGAAGACCATCCTCACCGGCTTCCCTGTTTCACTCTGTCGACAGCGGTCACAGAGCACCTGAAACAAGCCGCGAAGGTTAGAGGGTTGGGGGTGGAGCGTCAAATGAAGAGGCCCCCTGAAAGCGAATAACTGCCGTCGATCAATTATCTGACGCCAATCTTGTGCCACACTGTCAGCAGTGATATCAAAGAGCCATGCTTTTTGAATGCAGAGAGCACATCACAATAACAAGGGAGAGCACCATGCAAGGCACGATCATCAGCAATCCGCGGCTGGAATTCCTGCGCCCGGTGCTGGAACGCTGGTTTGACTGTATCGACCGTTACAACGCCGTGCGCGGCGACAACGACACGCCTTACTGGCACGACGAAAAAGCCAACCTCGGCCTTCTGTCAGCCGCCGCATGGATGGCCGAACTGGTCACCCTGCGCGATACCGCCACACGCAAGCAGAACGAGGAAGGCGAGCGCAATGCACGTGCCGACCTGTTCCTGGCCGGCCCCGAAGATCGCGCTTATATTCAGGCGACGCAGCGCTGGCCGCGCGTCAACAGCCTGAATCTGACCCAGGCCCTGGCCGATATCACCAGCGACGCCAAGCGCATCAGCTACGCCAGCGATCTCAAACTCGGCTGCCTGTTCGTCGCACCACAAAAAGCCCAGCACAGCGCCAGCCCGGAAGAACTGCAGGACATGGTCGACGACCTGCAAAAGGAACACACCTGCGCCGTGGCCTGGTACTTCCCTTACGCCTACCGCAAATTGCGCAGCGAAGCCGGCAACTACCATCCCGGTATTGCCGTGTTGTTCAAGGAGGCGCGCGGCTGAGCGGTTGAACCATCGGGCTCGCGCACTTCTCTATGATTAGGAATGCATTCATAGGGAAGATCAGTAATGCGCAAGCCCCACCTCGTTTTCGTCATCGCACTCGCCGGAGGGCTCACCGCCTGTGGTGAATCCTCCAGCCTGCAAGTCTCGGACGGCACCGGCCCGTCCCCCAAACTGCCCGAACCAAACAAGACCCTGATTCCGACGGTGAACATCGCCCCGGCGATCGGCTGGCCGGCCGGCGCGAAACCGACGCCAGCGGCAGGTACTCAAGTGGCGGCGTTTGCCGAAAATCTCGATCACCCACGCTGGCTCTACGTGCTGCCCAACGGCGATGTGCTGGTGGCGGAAACCAATGCCCCGCCAAAACCGGACGACGGCAAGGGCATACGCGGCTGGGTGATGAAAAAAGTCATGGGGCGCGCCGGCGCCGGGGTTCCCAGCCCGAACCGCATTACCCTGTTGCGCGATACCGATCACGACGGCGTGGCGGAAACCCGCACGGTGTTTCTGCAAAATCTGAATTCTCCGTTCGGCATGACCCTGGTCGGCAACGATCTGTACGTCGCCGACACCGACCGCTTGCTGCGCTTCCACTACGAACCCGGCGCAACCGAGATCAAAAGCCAGCCGATCAAGGTCGTGGATCTGCCGGGTGGCCCGCTCAACCATCACTGGACCAAGAACGTCATTGCCAGCAAGGACGGCAGCAAGCTGTACGTCACAGTCGGCTCTAACAGCAACGTCGGCGAAAACGGCCTGGATCAGGAAGAAGGTCGCGCGGAAATCTGGGAAGTGGACCGCGCCACCGGCAATCACCGGATCTTCGCCTCCGGCATTCGCAATCCCAACGGTCTGGCCTGGGAACCCAAAAGCGGCGCGCTGTGGACAGCGGTGAACGAGCGGGACGAGATCGGCAGCGACCTGGTGCCGGACTACATCACCTCGGTCAAGGACGGCGGCTTCTATGGCTGGCCATTCAGCTATTACGGCCAGCACATCGATGTGCGCGTAGAACCACAGCGGCCAGAGATGGTGGCCAAGGCCATCGCTCCCGACTACGCGGTCGGCCCGCACACCGCTTCACTGGGCCTGACCTTCGCCGAGGGCAACACACTGCCGGCGCAATTCAAGGAAGGCGCATTCATCGGCCAGCACGGCTCGTGGAACCGCAAGCCGCACAGTGGCTACAAGGTGATCTTCGTCCCGTTTGACGCCGGCAAACCGAGCGGAACGCCAGTCGATGTGCTGACCGGTTTCCTCGACAAGGACGAGAACGCTTTGGGTCGCCCGGTCGGCGTGGTGATCGACCAGCAAGGCGGGCTGCTGGTGGCAGATGATGTGGGGAACAAGGTGTGGCGAGTGTCAGCCGCCAAGTAGCCCGGCCCTGAAACAAAAAAACCTGTGGGAGCCAATGTGCTCCCACAGGTTTTTTATTGCTTCGAATGACTAGGGGTTATGCGCCAGATGCTCCGGCTGCAGCACACGCTTGGCACTCAGGTAGGCCTTCTGCCAATACGCTTTCGACAGGCTGTCCAGCTTCACCGTGCCACCGGTGGCCGGGGCGTGAACGAAGCGCCCTTCCCCGACGTAAATCCCCGCATGGCTGACCTGAGAGCCGCCATTGGTAGCGAAGAAGATCAGGTCGCCGGTCTGCAGCCCTTCCTTGCCGACATTCGGTGCCTGCATGACGATCAACTCGCGCGTGGAGCGCGGCAGGGTGATGCCAGCAGCATCGCGGTAGACGAAGCCGATCAGGCCACTGCAATCGAAGCCCGAATCCGGCGTGTTGCCACCCCAGCGATAAGGCGTGCCCACAAGCCCGAGTGCGCGGAACAGCACGTCTTCGGCGGCAGGAGAAAAGGCCTGGGAGGATCCGAACACAATCGGCGCGCGAACCACTGGGGCTGGCGGCGGAGTGCGACTGGCGCAAGCGCTGAGCAGCGCTGCGAAGAACATCAAGGTGAGGCGGGCCGACATCGTCATAAGCAGAACATCCTGATCTGGCTGCGGCTTTTACTGCCGATTCGACAGAAAACAAAACCGCCTGCGTTGGGACGCAGGCGGTTTGCCATCAATATAGATGAGGATTCTAGCGGCTACGCGGCAAACTTCAAGTAAGACTTTAACTTCACCTTGTAAAGTTTAAGTCTATTACCCCTGAAGGACCGCTTGTCGCCACGAGCGTGGCGACAAAGACGTGATTACTTGCGAGCGGTAACCACGGTTGGAGCGTTCGCCAAAGCGCGTTTGGCTTCGATGAAGGTCTTGCTCCAGTAGCTGTCACCCAGGCTGTCGATGCGGACACCGCCACTGCGACGACTGCTGGAGTGGATGAACTGGTTGTCGCCCAGATAGATCCCGGCGTGGCTTACACGACCGCGACGACCATTGGTGGCGAAGAACAGCAGATCGCCCGGCTCGAGGTTGCTGCGCGATACCAGCGGAGCATCCACGTTGATCATTTCGCGGGTAGAGCGTGGCAGGTTCATGCCGGCTTCTTCGCGGAACAGGTAGCCGATGAAACCGCTGCAATCGAACCCGGCTTCAGAGGTACCGCCGAAACGGTAACGGGTACCGATCAGGGACATGCCGCGTTCAAGAATACTGTCTGCCAGAACCGGAAGCTGGTAAGGCTTCTTGCCGTTGAAGGCGGCCAGTTCCTTTTCGGTGTCCAGCTCTTCCTGATAAATAACGGAAGACTGGGCGGTGGCAGAATTTTTAGCCTGTTGCTGCTCTTGATTAACAGGTGAATGAGCAGCGCAACCGAACAACAGGGTGACGAGTGCGAGAGGCACGAGGGGTGCGAAGCGCTTTAGCATGGGCACGACCGTGGCTGATAGTTGTAAAGAAGCCGAGACTATGCCCGCTATCAGCCTCATTTGCAAATTCAATCGATCTTTTTGTGACTTCTCGGTTTCTCGTTTACATCTAAGCGCTTAAGCCTATTTGAATCGAGACGCAGCCTGTGCAGTGCACAGGAAAGCGGATTTTCTGGCGCCTGAAATATGCCAAAACCCGCTGAAAGCCCCGGTTTTACCAGCCCAGGGTTTCCTTCAGGAAGGGAATGGTCAGCTTGCGTTGAGCCTGCAAAGAGGCCTGATCGAGTTGCTCTAGCAGGTCAAAAAGCGCGCTCATGCTGCGGGTCCCGCGAGTCAAAATAAAATGCCCGACTTCATCGGTCAGATGCAGACCGCGACGGGATGCGCGCAATTGCAAGGCACGCAATTTGTCTTCATCGGAAAGAGGACGCATCTGGAAAATCAGCGCCAGGGTCAGGCGTGATTTCAAGTCAGCCAGTTTTACCGGCAGTTCACGCGGTGATGTAGAGGCAGCGATCAGCAACCGGCGACCGCTGTCGCGCAGACGGTTGAACAGGTGAAACATCGCCTCTTCCCAGTCAGGCTTGCCGGCGATTACCTGCAAGTCATCCAGGCAGACCAGTTCGTACTGTTCAAGATTGTCGAGAATTTCGATGCCGCGATCCATCAACTCGGCCAACGGCAAGTACACCGCCGGCTCGCCCATCTGTTCGAAACGCAGGCAAGCAGCCTGCAACAGATGCGTACGCCCTACCCCGTGCTTGCCCCACAGATAAATGAGGCTTTCGGTCCAGCCGGCGTCGGCTTCGCATAGACGCTCGACATAGCCGAGTGCAGCGGCATTTGCGCCTGGGTAGTAGTTGATGAAGGTGGCGTCGTCACGCAGACGCACACCTAGGGGCAGCTGAATCGGTTTCATGCTGACTGAACAGTTCCCAAGGAACCGTTAGTGGCCTCTGTGTAAAGTGTGCGAAGTTTATACCCGTGAAGCGGAGCGCACAATGCGACAGACCCCAAGCAAAATCAAAGGTTTGCGTTAACACGCTGGTTTTATGACAGTTTCTTTGGCGCACGGGTGCCAGCATTGCCTGCATGAGACGGGCCAACCCGGCAATCCACCGGGCGCCCCTTCACCGCCTTACAGCTTCGGATCATCCACTCCGCTATACATATCGGAGTCCTTGTACAAGTCATGGACGTGGCGCACCAACACCATGATCACCGCCGCCACCGGTAACGCCAGCAGCACACCCGTGAAGCCGAACAGCTCGCCGCCCGCCAGGATCGCAAAGATCACCGCCACCGGATGCAGGCCGATTCGATCACCGACCAGCAATGGGGTCAGCACCATGCCTTCCAGCGCCTGACCGACCATGAACACCGCCACGATCCCGATCATCGGATACAGATCACCACCGAACTGGAACAGCCCGGCAATCAACGCCGCACCGATCCCGATCACAAACCCCATATATGGCACGATGGCCGCCAGACCGGCGATCAGGCCGATCAACAGGCCCAGTTCCAGGCCGACAATCATCAGGCCCGCCGCATAGATCACGCCCAACGCCAGCATCACCAGCAACTGGCCGCGCACGAAAGCGCCAAGCACCTCGTGACACTCGCCAGCCAGAGCCACCACACGCTCTTCGCGGTCACGCGGCAACAGGCTGCGGATCTTGGCCATCATCACGTCCCAGTCGCGCAGCAAGTAGAAACTCACCACCGGGATCAGCACCAGATTCGCCAACCAGCCGATCAGCGCCAGACTTGAGGCCGTGGCCTGACTCAGCACCACACCGACGATGTCGGTGGTCTGGCCCATGTGTTCGGTGATCGCCGCCTTGACCTTGTCGAATTTCCAGAAGCCCTCCGACAGCCCCAGCTTCGACTGCGCCCATGGCAGCGCCGTGTGCTGCAGCCAGTCGAGCATCTGCGGTGCCAGCTCATACAGGCGCAGTAACTGCTTGGCGAGCATCGGCACCAGCACCAGCAACAGCGTGGTGACGATCAGGGTGAACAAGGCGAACACCGCAATCACGCCCCAGGTGCGGGACAAGCCAAGCCGCTCAAGACGATCCACCAAAGGGTCGAACAGATAAGCGAGCAACAGCGCCACCAGAAACGGCGTGAGGATCGGATGCAGCAACCAGACAAACGCGCAAAGCAGGAGCACCCCACCGAGCCAGAACCAACGCCGCGTATCGGCCATGTAACACTCCATTGCTTCTATATATGAAAGAAAAACCTACCAGCGAAACCGCAACGACGGCGCCGCAGGTGCCGGTGCCGGCGCAACGACAGGCGCACCGCCCGGCACTGCGGGTTGCGGAGCCACCGGAGCCGGCGCCTCAGCCGGCATTTCCTGCAACTTCGCCAGCGACAACTGTGCCCGCAGTTGGTCGGCACTGCCGTTCACCCGATACACAATGCGATCGGCATCGACACTCTGCAGCCGCACACCAAATGGCTCAAGCATCCGCAACAACGTCGCGTAATGCTCCAGATTCATGCCTTGCACTTCCAGAGTCTGCTGACCCGAAGCGCCAGGCTTGGCGACAAAACGAGGCGCCAGACGCTCGGCGACCGCCAGCATCACAGCATCGGCGACGGCGGCTTGATCAGCCCCTTGCACGCTGCCGGCTTCCTTTTGATCGCCCAGCCACAAATGCCATTTGGCTTGCCACTGACCGCCTTCTTCGCGTGCATGCACGGCGAGCAAGGCGTCAGCGCTGTAACGCTCAGAAGCTGCATGCAACGGCGCGGGATCGGTGCCTTCGAGCGTTGGCGCGGTCGCGACCAGTTGCTCGCTCAGATCCGCCAGCGGCAGGCGCAACGGCAACCCTCGGTGCTGGGCGGCACGCCGCAATGGCGCGGCACTGGCCTGACCGTCGCCCACCAGGCTCGAACCTTCGGCGGAGTCGTTCAGCCACCAGCTCAGGATCGACGGCCGGCTCGCGCCCCACAGCGCCAGCCCGGCGCGGCGCAATGCCTGCTCGGTGGT
The DNA here is from genome assembly GCF_054071635.1 of Pseudomonas sp. SDO52101_S400. Lineage (NCBI taxonomy): Bacteria > Pseudomonadati > Pseudomonadota > Gammaproteobacteria > Pseudomonadales > Pseudomonadaceae > Pseudomonas > Pseudomonas sp. SDO52101_S400. The sequence goes on from NZ_JBSVWF010000030.1 coordinate 12,847, forward strand.
GGCCGGGTCGAAATCGACCTTCAACACTTCAGGCGGCCCGGCATCGAAGCCAAACTGACTGATGATCTGCTGCGGATCCTTGCGAATCGGCGCCAGCCCGGGGTTCTGTGGCGCCTTCGGGTCACCGGTGAGACGCAACACCAGCGTGTCGAGCGCGGACTGGGTGGCGCGATCACGCTCCTCCGGCGACTGGCCGTTGACCGGTTCGCGCACCTGATAAAGCCCTTTGACGTTTTCGGCCTGGCTCGCCAGGCTGACCAGAGACAAGCAGCCCACAAACAGCAATTTAAACAAACGCATGGAGAATTCCCGTCGACAAGAGCGGCTGGAACAGGCCGCGTGAAACGGATTGAGCAAGCCTGTGACCACTGGCCGTTGCAAAACATTCACACGCTGGCGATAAGTTTTTGCACAGCCCTAACGATAGACGGTTCCTTATACAGGCACCCGTGATGTCACCCACAGCTTCATTTGCAAAAAATTTCGGCCGATATGCCCCTGCCCGTCGGCGTGAGGATGGCCGCTGCCCCTCAAGCCTGATAAAATCGCGCGCCTTCGCAGACCGGCAACAGCCGGGCACCCCGAACTTCGCGTGAGGCAATCGCCCCTGTCGGATTCGGCGTTCCCGCTGGACTCGGTCGTTACCCCTGAATCCCCTCCCCTAAAGGCCTGGATCATGAGCAAGCAACCCTCCCTGAGCTACAAGGACGCCGGTGTAGACATCGACGCCGGTGAAGCATTGGTCGAACGCATCAAGAGCGTCGCCAAGCGCACTGCGCGCCCGGAAGTCATGGGCGGACTGGGCGGTTTCGGCGCCCTCTGCGAAATCCCGGCCGGCTACAAGCAGCCAGTACTGGTTTCCGGCACTGACGGCGTTGGCACCAAGCTGCGTCTGGCGCTGAACCTGAACAAGCACGACAGCATCGGCCAGGATCTGGTCGCCATGTGCGTCAACGACCTGGTGGTGTGCGGCGCCGAGCCGCTGTTCTTCCTCGACTACTACGCCACCGGCAAGCTGAACGTCGACGTTGCCGCCACTGTCGTCACCGGTATCGGTGCCGGCTGCGAACTGGCCGGTTGCTCCCTGGTCGGCGGCGAAACCGCTGAAATGCCTGGCATGTACGAAGGCGAAGACTACGACCTGGCCGGCTTCTGCGTCGGCGTCGTGGAAAAAGCGGAAATCATCGACGGCTCGAAAGTGGCCACCGGTGACGCCCTGATCGCCCTGCCATCGTCCGGCCCACACTCCAACGGCTACTCGCTGATCCGCAAGATCATCGAAGTGTCCGGCGCCGACATTGAAACCGTTCAGCTCGACGGCAAGCCGCTGACCGAACTGCTGATGGCCCCGACCCGCATCTACGTGAAGCCGCTGCTCAAGCTGATCAAGGACACCGGCGCCGTCAAGGCCATGGCCCACATCACCGGCGGCGGCCTGCTGGACAACATCCCGCGCGTTCTGCCAAAAGGCGCTCAAGCCGTGGTTGACGTGGCCAGCTGGACTCGCCCGGCGGTCTTCGACTGGCTGCAAGAGAAAGGCAACGTTGACGAAACCGAGATGCACCGCGTGCTGAACTGCGGCGTGGGCATGGTGATCTGCGTGGCTCAGGAGCACGTTGAAGTTGCCCTGAACACCCTGCGTGACGCTGGCGAACAGCCTTGGGTCATCGGCCAGATCGCTGCCGCTGCCGAAGGCGCTGCACAGGTCGAGCTGAAAAACCTCAAGGCTCACTAATGCCTAATACCTGTGATGTCGTGGTGCTGTTGTCCGGCACCGGCAGTAACTTGCAGGCTCTGATCGACAGCACGCGGACTGGCGACAGCCCGGTCCGCATCGCTGCGGTGATTTCCAACCGCGCCGACGCCTACGGCCTGCAACGCGCCAGCGACGCGGGTATAGCCACCCGCTCGCTGGATCACAAGGGATTCGAGGGCCGCGAGGCCTTCGATGCCGCCCTGATCGAACTGATCGACGCCTTCAAGCCCAAACTCGTGGTACTGGCCGGTTTCATGCGCATTCTCAGTGCTGACTTCGTCCGTCATTACCAGGGTCGCCTGCTCAACATCCACCCGTCGCTGCTACCCAAATACAAAGGGTTACACACTCATCAGCGCGCGCTGGAGGCCGGCGACGCCGAACACGGCTGCTCCGTGCACTTCGTCACCGAGGAACTCGATGGCGGACCACTGGTCGTACAGGCAGTAATACCGGTAGAGTTGCACGATTCGCCGCAGAGTCTGGCGCAACGGGTTCACGTTCAGGAACACCTGATCTACCCGATGGCCGTACGCTGGTTTGCCGAAGGACGGCTGACCCTCGGCGAGCAAGGTGCTTTACTGGATGGCCAGTTACTCGGGGCCAGCGGTCACTTGATTCGAAACTAGGAGATTTTATGCGTCGCGCCCTGCTCTTCGCTTGCGCTCTGCTCGCCCTGCCTTTCGCCCAGGCGGCAGACCTTCAACCGTTCTCCGCCAGCTACACAGCCGACTGGAAACAGTTGCCCATGAGCGGCACTGCCGAACGCAGTCTGACCAAGGAAGCCAACGGCGTCTGGAAGCTCACCTTCAAGGCTTCGATGATGATCGCCAGCCTGTCCGAGGAAAGCACCCTGACCCTGGACAAGGACACCCTGCTCCCGCAGTCCTACCACTTCGAACGTGGCGGTCTGGGCAAAGCGAAAAAGGCTGATCTGGACTTCGACTGGACCACCAAAATGGTCACCGGCACCGATCGCGGCGACGCGGTGAAAGTCCCGCTGAACCGTGGCATGGTCGACAAGTCCACTTACCAGCTTGCACTTCAGCATGACGTTGCCTCCGGCAAGAAGACCATGAGCTATCAAGTGGTCGACGGTGGCGATGTCGATACCTATGACTTCCGCGTCCTGGGTACCGAGAAAGTCGAAACCAAGGCTGGCAAGATCGACGCCATCAAGGTCGAGCGCGTGCGCGACCCGACGCAAAGCAAACGCACCACCGTGATGTGGTTCGCCAAGGACTGGGACTACCTGCTGGTCCGCCTGCAACAGGTCGAAACCGACGGCAAGGAGTACAACATCATGCTCCTGGACGGCACGGTCAACGGCAAGACTGTCAAAGGCAGCTGATCCAACAAAAAGCCCCGCAAATGCGGGGCTTTTTTTCGCCTGTCGATCGGTGATCAAACCGAGAACTTCGCCACCATGTTGTTCAGATCCACCGCCAGCCGCGACAATTCCTGGCTCGCGGCGCTGGTCTGATTGGCCCCGGCCGAAGTCTGCATCGCCAGATCGCGGATGTTCATCAGATTGCGGTCCACCTCCCGCGCCACCGCGGCCTGCTCTTCCGACGCACTGGCGATCACCAGATTGCGCTCATTGATCAGGGTGAACGCCGAAGCAATTTCCTCCAGCGCCACCCCGGCAGCTTTCGCCAGATCGAGCGTCGAACGCGCACGGACATTGCTTTGCTGCATCGAACTGACCGCCGAATCGGTGCCCTGCTGGATGCCGCCGATCATCTGTTCGATTTCCTGAGTCGACTGCTGAGTGCGATGGGCCAACGCCCGGACCTCATCGGCCACCACCGCGAAACCACGCCCGGCGTCACCGGCGCGTGCCGCTTCGATCGCTGCGTTCAATGCCAGGAGATTGGTCTGTTCGGCAATCGAGCGGATCACCTCCAGCACTTTGCTGATGCTGTAGACCTTCTGCGCCAGATCCTCCACCTGCGTGGCATTGGCAGTGACATCGTCCGCCAGCAGCTCGATGGACGACACGGTCTGCTGCACTTGCTCACGGCCATGCTGGGCGATGCGGTCCGACTCGCGCGACGCCTCGGAAGTCGCCACGGCGTTGCTGGCAACCTCCTCCACCGCAGCGGTCATCTGATTCACCGCCGTAGCGGCCTGCTCGATCTCCAGGCTCTGCTGATGCAACCCGCGCGTCGCATCTTCGGTCACGCAGCTCAGCTCTTCAGAAGCCGAGGCCAATTGACTGGAAGACTCCGAAATCCGCCGGATGGTGTCGCGCAGGTTGTGCTGCATGCTTTTGAGCGCGTGCAGCAGCCGCGCCGGCTCATCCTTGCCGATAATACTGATATCGCCAGTCAGGTCGCCGCCAGCCACCACTTCGGCAACCCCCAGCGATTGCGAGAGCGGCACCACGATGCTGCGGGTCAGCAGCAGCGCCAGACCAATGGTGATCAACGCAGTGATACCGATCATCACTCCGACCCAAACCCGCGAATTGATGAACACCAGGCGCGCAGCCTCAGTGGCGAGGTTGGCATTGTGCTTGTTCAGCTCCACCAGCTCTTTAAGGGTCACAGCAATGTCATCGGCCAGCGGGCTCATCTGCGCATTGAGAATGCTCGCCGCCTCTTCCACCCGGTTTTGGGCCGACAGCGCCATCACTTGGGCCTGAAACTCCAAATACTTGTGTTCGGCCACCTTGAAGCGGTCGAACAGCGCCCGCTCTTCCGGCAACACGATCAACACGTCGTAGCGCTGCTGGGCCTCGCTCAACACACCGCGCAGCTCGTTGAGCTTGCCGACATTCTGATCAAGCGCCTGAGGATCGCGATTGAGCAGCAGGCGCATGGTCAGGGCGCGCAGGCGCAGCATGTCCTGACTCATTTCACCCACCGCCATCACACTCGGCAGCCAGTTGTTGTCGACCTCATCGGACTGGGCACGCATGTTCGACATCTGCATCAGGGCGAACGCGCCAAGGCCAAACACCATCAGCGCCAACAGGCCGAAGCCCAGCCCCGCACGGGGGGCAATATTGAGACTACGGATACTCATTGCTCTGGTTCCTTCCAAAAGCGCTGCATCAACCCTGCAGCTGGCTGCTTTAGAAGGTATCGGCCCGGCGAAAATTTGCGTAAGACCAAAACGTGATATCAAAAGGCCTTAATACTTCGAACTCTCGGCATTAACGATTCAGCGAAGGTTTGCCGGACTTGAACGCTGTTCGCGGCAAGATCAACGGCAAGTTACCTGTAAACCTTGAAACAGGTCGACAGACGAAACACCGACACAAGTATTCCTCGGCCTACCGGCATAACCTGCCGCCCTGCCGCGCACCGGCAAGAAAGTGGAACGCGCCCCCTGTGGGAATGCTCTATACCTGCAAGGTCTTATTTGATCGAATGACTTTTCCTACTGCTTGCGAGGTTCACATGACCGTCACCGTCAATACCATCTCCGCCGAAGGTTTCCGTCACACCGTCCAGATCGATGAGCATGAACTGTTTGCCGATGTTCCGACGACTGCCGGCGGCGAAGGCTCGGCTCCGGAGCCGCACGATTATTTCGACGCCGCCCTCGGTGCCTGCAAGGCCCTGACGCTGAAGTTGTACGCAAAGAAAAAAGACATCCCGCTCACTGGCGTCGGTGTCGAGGTCAAGCGCGACAACAGCCAGGAACAGAAAGGCAAATACGCCCTGCACGTCACCCTGACGCTAAAAGGTGTACTCACCGACGCACAGCGCGAAGAACTGTTGCGAGTCGCTGATCGCTGCCCGATCCACAAACTGATGACCACCAGCGAAGTCACCATCGAAACCCATGCCCCACAAGGCTTCGACAGCCAGTAATCACCAAGACGACACCGGCGGGTTATGCTCCACGCATCACCCGCTCAGCCTGGAATGGACCATGGACACCCAACCCCTGATCATCCGCCCACGCGCCGAAGACGTCGAAGGGCAGCCGATCCTGCGCCCGTTGCCGTCAGCAAAATGCCGCAGCGTCGGGCCCTTCGTGTTTTTCGATCACATGCTTGAAACGGTTTATCCCGCCGGCAAAGGGATGAACATCCGACAGCATCCGCACATCGGCCTGTCGACCCTGACCTATTTGTTCGAGGGGCAGATCCAGCACAAGGACAGCCTCGGCTCCGATCAAGTCGTCAGCGCCGGCGATGTCAGCTGGATGACGGCAGGCAGCGCGATCGCCCACGTCGAGCGCACACCCGAACCGCTGTGGGAACAAAGCTTCAAGATGCACGGGCTGCAAATCTGGCTCGCCTCGCCCAAGGAACACGAACAGGGTCCCGGGCATTACAGCCATCACCCGGCGTCGACATTGCCGGTCAGCGATAACCTCGGCGTGCAGATCCGCATGATTGCCGGGTCAGGCTTTTGTCTGGAATCACCGGTGCCGGTGCTTTCTCCGACGCTGTATGCCGAACTGAAGATGCAGACTGCAACCACCCTGCTGATCCCGACCGAACATGACGAGCGGGCGCTCTATGTGTTGAGCGGCGATGTGCAGTTGAATGGCGAAGCGGTCGAGCCGCATGCGCTGGTGGTGTTGCCGGCCGGGGAAGAGATGAGCCTGTTCGCCGAGAGCGACAGTCATGCCGTACTGTTCGGCGGCGCACCACTGGACGGGCCACGGCGGATCAACTGGAATTTCGTTGCGAGCGATCCGGCGGCCATCGATGAGGCGCGGCGCAAGTGGGCGGTTGGGGATTGGCCGACGGTGCCGGGGGAAGTCGAGCGGATTGAATTGCCGCGTTAACCGCCTGCCCTCACCCCAGCCCTCTCCCAAGGGTAGAGGGAGCCGACCGAGGTGTCTTGCATCATACTTCGACCTGAAAGACCGAGTCGATTATGGATTCAGCTAAGCAAGCTCAGGTCGGCGTAGTTCTGGAATATGCCCCAATCAGTCCCCTCTCCCTCAGGGAGAGGGTTAGGCGGGCGGCGTTCCGATGAGGGGCTTTTGCTCTTAAGGCTTTTGCTCTTAAGGCTTTTGCTCTTCAGGCTTCAACCCTTGAACACTTCTTCCAGCAAGTCATGCATCGACCTGAACGCCCGCGCAGCGGTTTTCGCGTCGTACATCATCTTGCCCGGCACGTTGGCGTGCGGATCGGTGAACGAGTGCACTGCGCCGCCGTAGCTCAGCAATTGCCAGTCCACGCCAGCCGCATTCATCTCGTCTTCAAATGCCGGCAACTGCTCTTTCGGTACCAGCGGATCAGAAGCGCCGTGCATCACCAGCACCGAGCCCTTGATGTTCTTCGCATCCGCCGGGTTCGGCGAATCCAGCGTGCCGTGGAACGATACCGCAGCCTTGACCGCTGCACCGGTACGGGCCAGATCCAGTGCACAGCAACCGCCGAAGCAGAAACCGAACACCGCCAGTTTCGAAGTATCGACTGCGGCTTCGCCCTGCTTCTGCAATTGTTCGAACGCAGCCTGCATACGCTTGCGCAGCAACGCACGGTCATTCTTCAGCGGCATCATCGCCGCGCCAGCCTGATCGCCGTTCTGCGGACGCACCGCTTGCCCGTACACATCGGCGATCAGCACCACGTAGCCCTTGGCCGCCACCGATTTGGCGATCTCTTCAGCGCCAGCGCTGACACCCATCCAGTTCGGCGCCATCAGCAGGCCCGGACGCGCGCCCTTGTGCTCGGCGTCGAACGCCAGGCGACCTTCATAAGGCTGGCCGTCAATCTGATAGACCACGGAACGTACAGTGACTTGGCTCATTTCTGACTCCAGATTGGTTGAATTCCAGAATGAAAAAACCCGCCGAAGCGGGTTTTTCTACAGCTTGATCAGGCCGACAGCTCGACCAGCAGCTTGTTCAGACGGGTCACGTAAGCGGCCGGGTCTTTCAAGCTGTCACCCGCCGCCAGGGCGGCCTGGTCGAAGAGGATGTGCGCCAGGTCGCTGAAGCGATCTTCGCTGGCCTCTTTGTCGAGCTTTTCGATCAGCAGATGTTTCGGGTTGAATTCGAAGATCGGCTTCGAATCCGGCACCTTCTGCCCGCTGGCTTCGAGGATCTGACGCATTTGCAGACCCAGGTCCTGCTCGCCGATGGCCAGAATGGCCGGCGAATCGGTCAGGCGATGGGAAACCCGGACTTCGGCAACGGCCTCGCCCAATGCGGTTTTCAGACGCTCGACCAGACCTTCTTTCGACTTGGCGACTTCTTCCGCGGCCTTTTTGTCCTCTTCCGAGTCCAGGCTGCCCAGGTCCAGGTCACCGCGCGCGACGTCGACAAAGCTCTTGCCGTCGAATTCGCTGAGGTAGCTCATCAGCCACTCGTCGATGCGGTCGGTCAGCAGCAGCACTTCGATGCCTTTCTTGCGGAAGACTTCCAGATGCGGGCTGTTTTTGACCTGCGCGTAAGTCTCGCCGGTCAGGTAGTAGATCTTGTCCTGACCTTCCTTGGCGCGTGCCAGGTAGTCAGCCAGACCGACGATCTGCTCGCCGTCGCCTTCAGTCGTCGATGCAAAACGCAGCAGACCGGCGATTTTTTCCTTGTTGGCGAAATCTTCTGCCGGGCCTTCTTTCATGACCTGACCGAAGTTTTTCCAGAAGCCTTTGTATTGCTCAGGCTCGTTCTTCGCCAGTTTTTCCAGCATGTCCAGCACGCGCTTGGTCAGCGCCGACTTCATCGAATCGATGATCGGGTCTTTCTGCAGGATTTCCCGCGACACGTTCAGCGACAGGTCGTTGGAGTCGACCACGCCCTTGATGAAGCGCAGGTACAGCGGCAGGAACGACTCGGCCTGATCCATCACGAACACGCGCTGTACGTAGAGCTTCAGGCCTTTCGGCGCTTCACGCTGGTACAGATCGAACGGTGCGCGAGCCGGCACGTACAGCAGCGAGCTGTACTCGAGCTTGCCTTCGACCTTGTTGTGGCTCCACGACAGCGGGTTTTCGAAGTCGTGGGCGATGTGTTTGTAGAACTCCTGGTATTCCTCGTCCTTCACTTCGGTGCGAGGACGGGTCCACAGGGCGCTGGCACGGTTGACGGTTTCCCACTCAACGGCTGGCTTCTCTTCGCCTTCGGCAGCGGCCACTTCTTTTGGCAGCTCGATCGGCAGCGCGATATGGTCGGAGTACTTCTTGATGATGTTGCGCAGACGCCAGCCATCGGCGAACTCGTCTTCACCGGATTTCAGATGCAGGACGATGCGGGTGCCGCGCTCTGGCTTGTCGATGGTGGCGACTTCGAACTCGCCCTCGCCTTTCGACGACCAGTGCACGCCTTCGCTGGCGGCGGTGCCGGCGCGACGGCTGTACACGTCAACTTTGTCGGCAACGATGAAGGCGGAGTAGAAGCCCACACCGAACTGGCCGATCAGGTGCGAATCCTTTTTCTGATCGCCCGAGAGATTCTTCATGAAATCGGCGGTGCCGGATTTGGCGATGGTCCCCAGGTGGGTGATCACATCGTCACGGTTCATGCCGATACCGTTGTCTTCGAGGGTGACGGTCTTGGCGTCCTTGTCGAAGCTCACACGGATTTTCAGTTCAGCGCCACCTTCGAGCAACTCAGGCTTGGCCAGGGCTTCGAAGCGCAATTTGTCGACGGCGTCGGAGGCGTTCGAGATCAATTCGCGAAGGAAGATTTCCTTGTTGGAATACAGCGAATGGATCATGAGGTGCAGCAGTTGCTTCACCTCGGTCTGGAAGCCCAGGGTTTCCTTTTGAGTTTCCACACTCATGGTCATCAAACTCCAATCAGATGGCATTGGCCGCGACCCTAATGGTCTGCGGCGGGTTGTTCACTGAGTTGGGGGCTGTGTTCAGGATTTCAAGGGCTCGTCGATTTTGAAGTGGGCACGCGCAGTAGCAATCGGTTCGCTCTCGGTACTTTGCCAGGCCGTTACGGCCACATTGGCCACCCGCCGGCCCTGACGGCAGACCTGACACCGGGCCCAGGTATCGCGAAACTGCCCGGCCCGCAGATAATCGAGGGAAAAGTCGATGATCTTCGGCACGCCGGGCGCCCCCGTGAAAATCAACAGATGCAAGGCGGCGGACAGCTCCATGAACCCGGCAATGACGCCACCGTGGATCGCCGGCAATAAAGGGTTACCAATGTTGTCCTTGTTGGCCGGCAGCTTGAACAGCAGGTCATCACCGACTCGAGAACACTCGACGCCGATCAGTCCGGCATAGGGAATCAGCTTCAGCAGCGGCGCGTAGTCAGCCTTTTCGTGGGCATCTTGCAGTTGCTGTTTGAAATCATCGTTCATTGGCTGTCTCCCTTGATCGCGCCACCAAATCCTTTTGTGCCTTTGAGCCCCTTGCCCATGCGCATGAACGTCCCGACGACGTGAGCAATCGGCTGCTGAGGATCATCCTGATAGGCGAAGCCCCGGGCGAAAATCACGTCGGTGGTGACTCGGTAGCACTGGGCGAAGCCATAGACGTCTTTATGCGGTTCGGCGGCATGCATGTAGTCGATGCGCAAATCCAGGGTCGGGCAAACTTCGAATTCCGGCAGCACGCACAGGGTGGCCATGCCACACGCAGTGTCCATCAACGAGGTGATCGCCCCGCCGTGGACCACGCCGGTCAGCGGATTTCCAACGATCTGCGGGCTATAAGGCAAGACCACCGTCAGGCCTTCGCTGCTGGCGCTGTGCACTTTGAGCCCCAGCACCTGACAGTGGCGCAAGGCCGAGAGAAAGCGCGTCGCGCGCTCAAAAACAGGGTTTTCGGCCATTTGATAATTACTCTTGTTAGTCACTGTTCCCGGTAGTGGAAAGAACAGCAAAAGTTCCATCGCAAAACAAACTTATATATCTGAGAGAAATGAGGAACTTAACCCTTGGGGCTGCGCTCTTAAGGCCAGTAGTTATTTTCCATAAGGAGAAACACCCCATGCGTAAGACTTTAGCTATTGCCTTGATGTTGACCGCTTCCCTCGGTCTCGCTGCCTGCGATAAAAAATCCGAGGACAAAGCTCAAGATGCCAACCAACATGCTGAACAAGCTCAGCAGAAAATGAATGAAGCTCAGGATAAAGTGAACGACGCGGCGAAAGAAAACGCCGAAGCCGCCAAAGATCAGGCCGAATCGAACGCAGCCGCTGCAGACGAAGCTGCCAAGAAGCAATAAGCCGCTTCTCGATGGCAAAAAAGAAAACCCGCCAAGTGCGGGTTTTCTTTTGCCTGTCATTTTCTGCCAATGCCGATTTAGAGCAGGACAGTTCTAAAAGTCGGACTAATCATCAGCAACAATGAACACACTAAGCCGATCAGCCAGACCAGACTGCGCAGCTTCGGGATATCGGCCAGATAGAACCACAAGTAGAGAATCCGTGCGATCACGAAGATGATCGCCAGTGTATCTATGAGCCATCCAGCCGTCTGCGTGGTATGCGCCATCAACACACCCACGGCAAACAAGATGAACGCTTCGATGCTGTTCTGATGTGCCGCCAGTGCCCGGGCCCCGTAACCGGTAAGTTGCGCCTGCTGCTGGCGCGGCAGGTGATTGTTGTAACCCCCCTGCTCTTTCATGGCTTTGCCTACCGGCATGCGCGCCACGTAGATCAATAACGCACTGATAAACACACACCAGAACGGAATACTCATCAAGCGGCCTCTTTGATCGTTTCGGGCAATGGCGCCTCTGTAGGGGTATAGACCATTACATCCAGCACGTCGGAATGAAACTCGCGGCGATACAACACCAGCACCACGCCTGCGCTCATCAGCATGAACAGCCACGGGCTGACGAACCACGCCAGCATGCTCATGCCGAAGTAGTAAGACCGCAGGCCAAAGTTGAACTGGTTGGCCGCCATCGAAATCACCCGCGCTGCCCGTGAAGCGAACGCCTTGCGCTCCTGCTCGGAGACCTGACGCTCACCGATCATCGGCGCGGAGCCCACCAGAACGGCGGCAAAGTTGTACTGACGCATGCACCAGCTGAACGTGAAGAAAGCGTAGACGAACACCAGCGCCAGGCACAGCAACTTGATCTCCGACATGCCCTGGGAAGCCTGTTGCACCATCGGAATGTCTGCCAGCAACGACACCGCACGCTCAGACGCACCCAGCACGGTGAGAATGCCCGCCAGGATGATCAGGGTGCTGGAAGCGAAGAACGAGGCGTTGCGCTCGAGGTTGCCGATCACGCTGGCGTCGGCGATGCGGTTGTCACGCAGCAGCATGCGGCGCATCCAGTCTTCGCGGTACAGGTGCAACACGCTGGCCAGGCACGCTGTGTCACGGCCCTTCCAGGTGGCATAACGGGTGTAACCGCCCCAGCAGATGACAAACCAGAGCGCGGCAAGCAGGTGGATAAGATTGGCTTGGATGAAGGACATGCAATTCCCTGTGATGAAGATTTCGGCAACCCTTCGACGTTAGCTCAGGGAAAAAGACACTGCCTCACGCCCATAAAAAATGCCCCGTATCGATTGATACGGGGCATTTCTGTTTAATCGCTCGGGAGCCGCTTGTGGCGGCCCGGCAATCTTATGCGAGGGCTTCGGCGCGCTTGCCCAGCATGCGATCGCAAACGACTGCGACCACCAGCGTCATCACCGACGGAACCAGCCATGCCAGACCCTGCTCGCTCAGCGGCAGGTGCGACAGTTGCGACGGCATCCAGTCAGCCAGACCGGCGCCCTTCAAGGCGTCGATGGTGCCGAACACAAACGACACCAGCATCACCGGGCCCATGATGCGGCTCTGCTCATGCCAGAACGCGGCACAGAAGCTCAGGGCCACCAGCACGATGCACGGCGGGTAGATCGCGGTCAGCACCGGGATCGAGAACGCGATCAGCTTGGTCAGGCCCAGGTTGGACACCAGCAGCGAGAATGCAGCCAGGATGATCACCAGCGTCTTGTAAGACAGTGGCAACACGCGGCTGAAGTACTCGGCGCAAGCGCAGGTCAGACCGACCGCCGTCACCAGGCAGGCCAGGGAGATCAGCACCGCAAGGAAACCACTACCCAGCGAACCGAAGGTGTGTTGCACGTAAGCGTGCAGCACCGCCGCGCCGTTGGTTGCACCTGCGGCCACTTCATGGCTGCCGGAACCCAGACGGAACAGGCTGACATACACCAGCGCCAGACCGACGCCGGCAATCAGCCCGGCGATGATCGCGTAACGGGTGATCAGTGCCGGCGACTCTACGCCACGGGAGCGGATCGCGTTGACGATGACGATGCCGAATACCAGAGCGCCGAGGGTATCCATGGTCAGGTAACCATTGATGAAGCCCTGGGAGAACGGCGCAGCAACGTATTCTGGAGTGGCCACGCCGATATCACCCGCCGGCAGCGCAAACGCGGCAATGCCGAGTACCGCCAGGGCGATGATCTTCAGCGGCGCGAGGAAGCGTCCTACGGTATCGAGCAAACGGCCCGGGTAGAGCGAGATGAAGAACACCAGCAGGAAGTACACCGAACTGTAGAGGAACAGTGCCAGCGGGCTTTCGCCGGTCAACGGCGCCAGGCCGACTTCGAACGACACGGTCGCGGTACGCGGCGTGGCGAACAGCGGGCCGACCGCGAGATAGCACGCCGCAGCCAGCACGCCACCGGCAATCTTGCCGATCGGGCTGCTCAGGGAATCCATCGCGCCGCCGACCTTGGCCAGCGCCACGACGGTGATCACCGGCAGACCGACCGCCGTGATCAGGAAGCCCAGCGCCGCCATCCAGACGTTGGGTCCGGACTGCAAACCGACGATAGGCGGGAAGATGATGTTACCGGCCCCGACGAACAGGGCGAATGTCATAAAGCCAAGTGCCAGGATGTCCTGACCTTTCAAAACTTTCATTAAGGAAATACCACACTACTGAATCGGAATTTAGAGGGGGATTTCCCTGTGGGGTTAGGGAAATGCTGTCAATCCGTATGGGACTGACCCGTTTAGCGCGTTGCATGCCTTGTGGGCGGCAGACGCAAAAATGGCTGCTAGCCTAACGAATTTGTCTGACAAACGCACTGTTTGAGGGCGAACTATCCGATACGCGACGTGTCCGTGTCGCGTTTTTGCATGTAATTGGGCAGGTGCCTATAAATGGCCATCGTCAACTCAAACACCAGAAACGACAAAGGCCACCCGAAGGTGGCCTTTGTTTGGTAAAGCGTCAGGCAAGCGCGAGGCTTACTTGACAGCCCAACCAGTCAGCTCGGCCAGGGCCTTGCCGATGTCTGCCAGCGAACGCACGGTTTTCACGCCTGCGTCTTGCAGAGCAGCGAATTTCTCGTCTGCAGTGCCTTTGCCGCCGGAGATGATTGCGCCAGCATGGCCCATGCGCTTGCCCGGAGGAGCAGTCACACCAGCGATGTAGGAAACAACCGGCTTGGTCACGTGAGCCTTGATGTAGGCAGCCGCTTCTTCTTCAGCCGAACCGCCGATCTCGCCGATCATCACGATCGCCTCGGTCTTCGGGTCTTCCTGGAACAGCTTCAGGATGTCGATGAAGTTCGAACCCGGGATCGGGTCACCACCGATGCCGACGCAAGTCGACTGACCGAAACCGGCGTCAGTAGTCTGCTTCACAGCTTCGTAGGTCAGGGTGCCGGAACGGGAAACGATACCGACCTTGCCTGGCAAGTGAATGTGACCTGGCATGATGCCGATCTTGCATTCGCCTGGAGTGATCACGCCTGGGCAGTTAGGGCCGATCAGGATTACACCCAGCTCGTCGCACTTAACTTTAGCGTCCAGCATGTCCAGGGTAGGAATGCCTTCGGTGATGCAGACGATCAGCTTGATGCCGCCGAATGCTGCTTCCAGGATCGAGTCCTTGCAGAAAGGAGCCGGAACGTAGATCACGCTGGCGGTGGCGCCAGTGGCTGCTACGGCGTCTTTCACGGTGTTGAACACTGGCAGACCCAGGTGTTCGGTGCCGCCTTTGCCTGGAGTTACGCCGCCAACCATCTTGGTGCCGTATTCGATGGCTTGCTGGGTGTGGAAGCTACCTTGCGAACCGGTAATACCCTGGCAGATAACTTTGGTGTCTTTATTGATCAGGACGCTCATTACTTGCCCTCCGCAGCTTTAACGACTTGTTGAGCAGCGTCGGTCAGGCTGGTAGCAGCGATGATGTTCAAACCGCTTTCTGCCAGTACTTTAGCGCCCAGTTCAGCGTTGTTGCCTTCAAGACGAACAACAACCGGGATTTTCACGCCGACTTCTTTCACTGCACCGATGATGCCTTCGGCAATCATGTCGCAACGAACGATGCCGCCGAAGATGTTAACCAGTACTGCAGCGACATTGGTGTCGGACAGAATGATTTTGAATGCTTCGGTAACGCGTTCTTTGGTAGCACCACCACCTACGTCGAGGAAGTTGGCTGGCTTGCCGCCGTGCAGGTTGACGATGTCCATGGTACCCATGGCCAGGCCAGCACCGTTCACCATGCAGCCGATGTTGCCTTCCAGTGCTACGTAGTTCAGTTCGAACTTGGCAGCGTGCGCTTCGCGCGGATCGTCCTGCGACGGATCGTGGAAAGTCTTCAGCTTAGGCTGACGGTACATTGCGTTGGCGTCGATGTTGATCTTGGCGTCCAGGCAGTGCAGATCGCCGTCAGCCTTGATCACCAGCGGGTTCACTTCCAGCAGAGCCAGGTCGTGATCCTTGAACAGCTTGGCCAGACCTACGAAGATCTTGGCGAACTGAGCAACCTGCTTGCCTTCCAGACCCAGCTGGAATGCCAGCTCGCGACCCTGGAATGGCTGAGCGCCAACCAGTGGATCGATAGTGGCTTTCAGAATTTTTTCTGGAGTGTCGTGAGCGATTTTCTCGATGTCCACGCCACCTTCGGTGGAAGCCATGAACACGATGCGACGGCTCGAACGGTCAACGACAGCGCCCAGGTACAGCTCTTTAGCGATATCAGTGCACGATTCAACCAGGATCTTGGTGACTGGCTGGCCATTGGCATCAGTCTGGTAAGTCACCAGACGCTTGCCCAGCCACTGCTGTGCGAAGGCTTTGGCGTCTTCTTTGCTGCGAACCAGCTTAACGCCGCCCGCTTTACCGCGACCACCGGCGTGAACCTGGGCTTTGACAACCCACTCGTTGCCGCCGATTTTGTCGCAAGCTTCTGCTGCTGCTTCCGGGGTGTCTACTGCATAACCAGTGGAAACTGGCAGGCCGTATTCAGCGAACAGCTGCTTACCCTGATACTCGTGAAGATTCATGCTTTTTACCGTCTTCGTTAGGTACTGCGCATTCGGCGCTGCGCTCTTGATGAGTGCCGCGCCACCTGTGACTGCTGCTTGCGTAGCCTTTCCGGATACCCGGTGCAGCTACGCAAGGCTGCGTCCAGCGGACATTCCGCGGTGAGTCTTGCACGCAAGGCTCACGACGGGCCGTACCGCCGTGGTTTCTTATTGTGTGTCTTAACGCTTCTTGCGGTTGGCAATGTGGATGGCGCCGCCATTCACAGCCAGAGCAGCTTCGTGCAAGGCTTCAGACAGGGTCGGATGGGAGAAAACCATCATGCCCAGGTCTTCAGCGCTGGTGCCGAATTCCATACCGATCGCGCCCTGCTGAACCAGTTCTGCTGCGCTCGGGCCAATCACGTGCACGCCCAATACGCGGTCAGTCTTGGCATCGGCGATGACCTTGACGAAACCACCGGTATCGTTGGCGGCCATGGCACGGCCGGATGCTGCGAACGGGAAGGTGCCGACGTTAACTTCAACGCCTTCAGCTTTCAAGGCCTGCTCGGTTTTACCCACCCATGCGATTTCCGGGTGAGTATAAATAACCGAAGGGATCAGGTCATAGTTCATCTGAGCCTTGTGGCCCTTGATGCGCTCGACAACCATGATGCCCTCTTCCGAGGCTTTGTGAGCCAGCATCATGCCGCGAACCACGTCACCGATGGCGTAAACGCCCGGTACAGTGGTGGCGCAGTGATCGTCAACGTGCACGAAACCGCGCTCGTCCAGGGTCACGCCGCTGTCGGCAGCCAGCAGATCAGTGGTCACCGGACGGCGACCAACGGCTACGATCAGCTTGTCGAAAGTGATGGTCTGTTCGCCGTTGGCATCGGTGTAGTTCACAACGACTTCGTCGCCGTTCACTTTCGAGCCGGTTACGCGAGCGCCCAGTTTGATGTCCAGACCTTGTTTGGTCAGGGTTTTCAGCGCTTCCTTGGAAACAGCGGTATCCGCTGCCATCAGGAAGGTGTCCAGGGCTTCCAGGACAGTCACTTCTGCACCCAGACGCGACCATACCGAACCCAGTTCCAGACCGATCACGCCAGCGCCGATCACGCCCAGACGTTTAGGTACGGATTGGAATTCCAGAGCGCCAGTCGAATCAACGATGACTTTCTGATCGACCGGAGCCGGTGGAATGTCGATCGGACGCGAACCTGGAGCCAGGATGACGTTTTCAGCTTCGATGACTTCAACCGAACCGTCTGGCTTGGTGACTTCGACTTTCTTGCCGGCCAGCAGTTTGCCGTGGCCCTGGATCGAAGTAACGCCGTTGGCCTTGAACAGGGTGGCAACGCCGCCGGTCAGGTTCTTGACGATGCCAGCCTTGCGGCCAACCATCGCAGCGACGTCCATTTTGACTTCGCCGGTCGAGATGCCGTGGACGTTGAAGCTTTCTTTCGCTTCCTTGTATTTCCAGGAGCTGTCCAGCAGCGCCTTGGAAGGAATGCAGCCTACGTTCAGGCAGGTGCCGCCCAGGGCTTGCTTGCCTTCAGCATCGGTGTACTTCTCGATGCAGGCAGTGCTCAGACCGAGTTGCGCGGCCTTGATGGCAGCCACGTAGCCGCCAGGGCCCGCACCGATCACTACTACGTCAAATTTCTGCGACATTCAAAAAATCCTCTTTAGCGAAAAGCTTCAAGCCGCGCGCTGCAAGCCACGCTGCATTCTCTTGCAGCTTGAAGCTTGCAGCGCGTGACTGCTTCTATCAGATATCCAGCAACAGACGAGCCGGATCTTCCAGCAGGTTCTTGATGGTCACCAGGAAAGTCACAGCTTCTTTGCCATCGATCAGACGGTGATCGTAGGACAGTGCCAGGTACATCATCGGGCGGATAACGACCTGACCGTTGATGGCCATCGGACGCTGGATGATGTTGTGCATGCCCAGAATCGCTGCCTGCGGCGGGTTGACGATCGGAGTCGACATCATCGAACCGAAGGTACCACCGTTGGTGATGGTGAAGGTACCGCCGGTCATTTCGTCCATCGACAGTTTGCCGTCACGGGCTTTCTTGCCGAAGGTGGCGATGCCGCCTTCGATTTCAGCCAGGCTCATGTGCTCGGCGTTACGCAGAACCGGAACCACCAGGCCACGGTCGCTGGAAACTGCCACACCGATGTCGGCATAGCCGTGGTAAACGATGTCGTTGCCGTCGATCGAAGCGTTGACCGCCGGGAAGCGTTTCAGCGCTTCGGTGGCAGCTTTCACGAAGAACGACATGAAGCCCAGGCGTACGCCGTTGTGGGACTTCTCGAACAGATCCTTGTACTTCGAACGCAGGGCCATGACTTCGGTCATGTCGACTTCGTTGAAAGTGGTCAGCATCGCCATGTTCGATTGAGCTTCAACCAGACGCTTGGCAACGGTGGCACGAACGCGGGTCATCGGAACGCGCTTCTCGATGCGGTCGCCAGCGGCGAACACAGGAGCGGCAGCGGCCGGAGCAGCAGCCTTCGGTGCAGCAGCCGGAGCGGATTTCTTGGCTTCAACTGCGGCAACCACGTCTTCCTTGGTCACACGGCCGTCTTTGCCAGTGCCTTTTACGGAAGCCAGGTTGATGCCGTTTTCTTCGGCCAGCTTGCGAGCGGCAGGAGCAGCGATAGCGTCTTCGTCAGCGGCAGCAGCTGGAGCAGCGGCAGAAGCAGCGGCCGGTGCAGCAGCAGCCGGAGCGGCCGCAGCAGCGCCGCCTTCAACGATGGAGCCCAGGACTTCGTCGGACAGGACGGTTTCGCCCTCGCCCTTGACGATTGCGCCCAGCACGCCGTCGGCGGTGGCCAGCACTTCCAGTACGACTTTGTCAGTTTCGATGTCGACGATCAGTTCGTCACGCTTGACGGCGTCGCCCGGTTGTTTGTGCCAGGTGGCAACGGTGCCATCGGCAACCGATTCCGGGAAAGTGGGGGCTTTGATCTCGATAGCCATTGTCTGTGGTTCCTTAAATTCGGTTTCAGGTGCGCGAAGGCGTTAAACGGTAAACGCGTCTTGCAGCAGTTTTTCCTGCTGCTCGGCGTGCATCGAAGCGTAACCACATGCTGGTGCAGCAGAAGCCTCACGGCCCGCGTACTCGAGTACGAGAGACTTGTTGAGGTTGCTGATGCTGCGACGCAAGTGGTGCTGGCTGCAGTACCAGGCGCCCTGGTTCATCGGCTCTTCCTGGCACCAGACAGCCGCTTTGGCGTTGGTGTAAGGAGCCAGGACTTCTTTCAAGTCGTCCTCAGGGAATGGGTACAGCTGCTCGATACGCACGATGGCGATATCTTCGCGGCCTTCGGCACGGCGTTTTTCCAGCAGGTCGTAGTAGACCTTGCCGCTGCACAGAACCACGCGCTCGACCTTTTTCGGGTCCAGTGCATCGATTTCCGGGATAACGGTCTGGAACGAACCTTCGGCCAGATCTTCCAGCGTCGAGATTGCCAGTTTGTGACGCAGCAGCGACTTCGGAGTCAGCACTACCAGCGGCTTGCGCAGCGGGCGAATCACCTGACGACGCAGCAAGTGGTAGATCTGGGCCGGGGTCGTCGGCATGCACACCTGAATGTTGTGCTCGGCGCACAGCTGCAGGTAACGCTCAAGACGTGCCGAGCTGTGCTCAGGGCCCTGGCCTTCATAGCCGTGCGGCAGCAGCATGGTCAGACCGCAGAGACGGCCCCACTTGTGCTCGCCGCTGGTGATGAACTGGTCGATAACAACCTGTGCACCGTTGGCGAAGTCGCCGAACTGGGCTTCCCAGATCACCAACGCGTTTGGCGTGGTGGTCGAGTAACCGTATTCGAACGCCAGTACGGCTTCTTCCGACAGGAACGAGTCGTACAGGTCGAAGCGTGGCTGACCTTCGTACAGATGCTTCAGCGGAATGTAGGTGCCGGCATCTTTCTGGTTGTGCAGAACAGCGTGACGGTGCGAGAACGTACCGCGGCCGATGTCCTGACCGGTCATGCGGATCGGGTGACCTTCGAACGCCAGGGTCGCGTACGCCATGGTTTCGGCGTAACCCCAGTTGATCGGCAGGCCGCCGGCTTGCATCTTCTGACGGTCCTCGTAGATCTTCGCGACCTGACGCTGAACCACGAAGCCTTCCGGAATTTCCAGCAGCTTGGCGGACAGTTCTTGCAGGGTCTTCAGATCGAAGCGAGTGTCGTGACGCGCGGTCCAGGCGTGACCCAGATACGGACGCCAGTCCACGAACAGCTCTTTGTTCGGCTCTTTGACCAGCGACTTCACTACGTGCAGACCGTTGTCCAGCGCGTTGCGATATTCGTCGACTTTCGCCTGAACACGCTCAGCGTCCAGCACGCCGCCCTGGGTCAGACGATCAGCGTACAGCTCACGAGTGGTGCGCTGCTTGGTGATCTGCTGATACATCAGAGGCTGGGTGCCGCTTGGCTCGTCGGCTTCGTTGTGGCCGCGACGACGGTAGCAGACCAGGTCGATCACCACGTCACGCTTGAACTGCATGCGGTAGTCGATGGCCAGCTGGGTCACGAACAATACGGCTTCCGGATCATCGCCATTCACATGGAGGATCGGCGCCTGGATCATCTTCGCAACGTCGGTCGCGTACTCGGTGGAGCGCGAGTCCAGCGGGTTGCTGATGGTGAAACCAACCTGGTTGTTGATCACGATGTGCACGGTACCGCCGGTCTTGAAACCGCGGGTCTGCGACATCTGGAAGGTTTCCATCACCACGCCTTGACCTGCGAATGCAGCGTCACCGTGGATGGAGATCGGCAGAACCTTCTCGCCGGTAGGGTCGTTACGACGATCCTGACGGGCGCGAACCGAACCTTCGACCACCGGGGAAACGATTTCCAGGTGGGATGGGTTGAACGCCATGGCCAGGTGAACTTCACCGCCGGCGGTCATCACGTTGGACGAGAAGCCCTGGTGGTATTTAACGTCACCGGAACCCAGCTCGACCTTTTTCTTGCCTTCGAACTCGTCGAACAGCTCGCGCGGGTTCTTGCCGAAGGTGTTGACCAGCACGTTCAGACGACCACGGTGGGCCATGCCGATGACGACTTCCTTGGTGCCGTAGGAACCGGAACGCTGGATCAGTTCGTCGAGCATCGGAATCAGGCTTTCGCCACCTTCCAGACCGAAACGCTTGGTGCCCGGGTATTTGGTACCCAGGTATTTTTCCAGGCCTTCACCGGCCGTCACGCGCTCGAGCAGGTGGCTCTTGATGTCGGCGGAGTATTCCGGACGGCCACGTACGCTTTCCAGACGCTGCTGGAACCACTGGCGCTGCTCGGAATCGGTGATGTGCGTAAATTCAGCGCCGATGGTGCGGCAATATGTCTGCTGCAACGCTTCGTGAATTTCGCGTAGGCTCGCTTCCTCTTTGCCGATGAACAGGTCGCCGGCACGGAAGGTCGTATCAAGATCGGCATTGGTCAAGCCGTAATGATTGATCGACAGGTCTGCAGGTGCAGGACGCTGCCACAGCCCCAGCGGGTCAAGCTGGGCTGCCTGGTGGCCACGCATACGGTAGGCCTGGATCAATCGCAGCACTTCAACTTGCTTCTTCTCGTGCTCACTGCTCACGCTGCCGGCGGAAACCGGTTGGGCGCGGCGCTGGTTCTTTGCCAGCAGCACGAAATGATCGCGAATTGTGGAGTGCGAAACATCGGTGGCAGAGCCGCCGTCGGCGGGCAGCTTCTGAAAGTAGGTGCGCCACTCTTCTGGCACAGCGTTAGGGTCGTGCAGGTAGAGCTCATAAAGCTCTTCCACATAGGCAGCGTTTCCACCTGAAAGGTAGGCGCTGTTCCACATGCGCTGCATCACGCTTTCTTGCATGCTTGGTCACCCTCGGTTAGGGGAACACCATCGGTGTCGACACCGAGCAAACTTGCAGAAGTCCGAATGCAGCGACCAAAACAAGCCACTTAGGATCACACTGATAGTCCGGGTACCAGCCCGGATGCCCCTGCTTGTCTCATTTCTTCAAAATAAGAGCCGCAGCTTATGGCTGTTGCTCTGGTTATAGCCATGGCGCGGGTTGAAGCCCGCGCCTTGACCTGTACGGTGCAGCAGTGCCGCTTTTTACAACGGCAGTTACAACTTCTGAATCACACGCCGCTCGAAAGCAGCATGTTACGGATGTGACCGATGGCCTTAGTCGGGTTCAGGCCTTTCGGACATACGTTGACGCAGTTCATGATGCCCCGGCAGCGGAAGACGCTGAACGGGTCATCGAGGGACGCCAGACGCTCGGACGTCTTGGTGTCACGGCTGTCTGCCAGGAAGCGGTACGCTTGCAGCAGGGCAGCTGGACCCAGGAATTTGTCCGGGTTCCACCAGAAGGACGGGCAAGAGGTCGAGCAGCAGGCGCACAGGATGCACTCGTACAGACCATCGAGCTTTTCACGCTCTTCAGGGGACTGCAGACGCTCGATGGCCGGAGCCGGCGTGTCGTTCTGCAGGAATGGCTTAACCTTCTCGTATTGCTTGTAGAAGATGCTCATATCGACAACCAGGTCACGGATAACCGGCAAACCTGGCAGAGGACGAACGATCAACTTGTTACCTTTGACGACAGCGGACAGCGGCGTGATGCACGCCAGGCCGTTCTTGCCGTTGATGTTCATGCCGTCGGAGCCGCAGACACCTTCACGGCAGGAGCGACGATAGGAGAAACCCTCGTCCTGCTCTTTGATCAGGGCCAGCACGTCCAGCACCATCAGGTCTTTACCACCGGTATCGACCTGGAATTCCTGCATGAACGGCGCAGCGTCCTGATCAGGGTTGTAACGATAAACACTGACTTGCAACATGGCGGTCACCCTTAATAAGTCCGGACTTTAGGTTCGAAAGTCGGAACAGTCTTCGGCGAGAAGTTAACGGCACGCTTGGCAACGCGTTTCTCACCCGGGAAGTACAGGGTGTGGCACAGCCAGTTTTCGTCGTCACGGTCTTCGAAGTCTTCACGGGCGTGAGCGCCGCGGGACTCTTTACGTACTTCGGCAGCGATGGCGGTAGCTTCAGCCACTTCCAGCAGGTTTTGCAGTTCCAGCGCTTCGATACGTGCAGTGTTGAACGCCTGCGACTTATCGTTGATCTTCACATTCGCGATGCGCTTGCGCAGATCTGCCAGCTGGGCAATACCCTTCTGCATGTATTCGCCGGTACGGAATACACCGAAGTAGTTCTGCATGCAGCTTTGCAGCTCGCGACGCAGGGTAGCGACGTCTTCGCCGTCGGTACGGTTGTTCAGTGCGTTCAGGCGCGACAGGGCAGCTTCGATATCGGCTTCAGTGGCGTCATCGTATTCGATGCCGTCAGTCAGAGCTTTTTCGAGGTGCAGGCCGGCGGCGCGACCGAATACCACCAGGTCGAGCAGCGAGTTGCCGCCCAGACGGTTGGCGCCGTGAACCGATACGCAAGCCACTTCACCTACCGCGAACAGACCAGGAATGATCTGATCCACGCCTTCGGCGTTCTGGGTGATCGCCTGACCATGAATGTTGGTGGCAACGCCGCCCATCATATAGTGGCAAGTCGGAACAACCGGAACCGGAGCAACCACCGGGTCAACGTGCGCGAAAGTCTTCGACAGTTCGCAGATGCCTGGCAGACGGCTGTGCAACACTTCCTCGCCCAGGTGGTCGAGTTTGAGCATCACGTGGTCGCCATTCGGACCGCAACCGTTGCCAGCGATGATTTCTTTAACCATCGAACGGGCAACCACGTCACGACCGGCAAGGTCTTTGGCGTTCGGAGCATAACGCTCCATGAAACGCTCGCCGTGCTTGTTGATCAGGTAACCACCTTCACCACGGCAACCTTCGGTAACCAGTACACCGGCGCCGGCGATGCCGGTCGGGTGGAACTGCCACATTTCAATGTCTTGTACCGGCACGCCAGCACGCAGAGCCATGCCGACGCCGTCACCGGTGTTGATCAGGGCGTTGGTGGTGGAGGCATAGATACGGCCTGCACCGCCGGTCGCCAATACGGTGGCTTTCGCGCGGATGTAGGTGGTTTCGCCGGTTTCGATGCAGATCGCGATCACACCGACGAATTCGCCTTCCTGGTTTTTCACCAGGTCGACAGCGTAGTACTCGTTCAGGAACGTGGTACCGGCTTTCAGGTTGCCCTGATAAAGGGTGTGCAGCAGCGCGTGACCGGTACGGTCGGAAGCGGCGCAAGTACGGGCAGCCTGCCCGCCTTTGCCGTAATCCTTCGACTGACCGCCGAACGGACGCTGGTAGATACGGCCTTGCTCGGTACGCGAGAACGGCAGACCCATGTGGTCCAGCTCAAAAACGGCAGCCGGACCTTCCTGACACATGTATTCGATAGCGTCCTGGTCACCGATGTAGTCGGAACCCTTGACGGTATCGTACATGTGCCAGCGCCAGTCATCGTTCGGGTCAGCGGACGCGATGGCGCAGGTGATGCCACCCTGTGCGGACACAGTGTGCGAACGGGTCGGGAAAACCTTGGTGATCACCGCAGTCTTGTGACCGCCCTGTGCCAGCTGCAGCGCAGCGCGCATGCCGGCACCGCCACCACCAATAATGATGGCATCGAAAGAAATCGTTGGAATGTTAGCCATGACTCAGATACCCCAGAGAATCTGCACACCCCAGACGAAGTAAGCGAACATCGCAACGCCGCATACTGCCTGGAAAAGGAAACGTACTGCAGTCGCGGACTTGCCCAGCGCCATTGGCGTCAGGTAGTCGGTCGCGATGGTCCACATGCCGACCCAGGCGTGAGCGCCCAGGGCAACCAGTGCCAGCAGACTGAAGATACGCATTCCGTTGTGGGCGAACAGACCATGCCATTG
Source organism: Pseudomonas sp. SDO52101_S400 (assembly GCF_054071635.1). NCBI lineage: Bacteria > Pseudomonadati > Pseudomonadota > Gammaproteobacteria > Pseudomonadales > Pseudomonadaceae > Pseudomonas > Pseudomonas sp. SDO52101_S400. The sequence goes on from NZ_JBSVWF010000030.1 coordinate 37,585, forward strand.
TTCATAGCCGATGCCCGGGTGAGCGGCGAGGTAGCCGATCAGGAAAATGAAATAAGCCGCGAGAACGACCGCAGACACGCGCTGTGCCATCCAGTCATAGAGGCCCGAACGCGAAAGGTTTGTAACGCTGGTTACCATATCCAAACTCCTGCCAGAACGATCAGCACCACGGAAACGGCGATGATCAGTTTCGAGCCCAGGCGGCCGCCTTCCAGCGTCTCACCGATGCCCATGTCCATGATCAAGTGGCGCACACCGGCAACCAGGTGATACAGCAGAGCGGACAGGAGGCCCCATGCTACGAACTTGGCCAGCGGGCTGGTCAAGCATGCCTTCACCTCGACATAACCTTCCTCGGAACCCAGGGATTTGCCCAATGCATAAAGCATGATGCCAAGGCCCAGGAAGAGGATGATGCCGGAAACACGGTGAAGAAACGACGTAACGCCGGTGATGGGGAGTTTGATGGTCCTTAGGTCTAGGTTTACAGGTCGTTGGCTTTTCACGGCTTTTTTTTCACACTGAAGAGCCCCTAACAATCAGGGCAAAGTTGTTGGGGAGTGCACTGGTCAGGTAACCACCACCCAGGGATGCGACCCCCAATGAAAGCAAGCCCAAAAGCCCTTGGCGGTCGGTCGCCGAGTATAGACAGTTAGGCTACTAATGACAACGCAATCGCCTACCCCCAATAGCGGATTGCACAAGTTGTATAAAAGGCGTAAATGGCAGGCAATTTCGAGGAAAAAGTGCGGTTAAAGCCTTCTGGAGCAAGACTTTAGGCAAATTGACATTCGAATTTATCTCACTATAGTGGTGCGGGCCCTGCGTGGGGGGTCTGTCTGATGATTTCAAGCATAAATAGGAGGCCACATGGCTGACAAAAAAGCGCAGTTGATCATCGAGGGCGCAGCCCCCGTCGAGCTGCCCATTTTAACCGGCACCGTTGGTCCCGATGTTATCGATGTTCGGGGCCTGACGGCCACGGGCCGCTTCACTTTCGACCCCGGTTTCATGTCGACCGCTTCCTGCGAATCGAAGATCACCTATATCGATGGCGACAACGGCATCCTGCTGCACCGCGGCTACCCGATCGAACAGCTGGCTGAAAAGTCGGACTACCTGGAAACCTGCTACCTGCTGCTGAACGGCGAACTGCCGACTGCAGAGCAAAAGGCCCAGTTCGTCGGCACCGTGAAGAACCACACCATGGTTCACGAGCAGCTGAAAACCTTCTTCAACGGCTTCCGCCGTGACGCTCACCCGATGGCCGTCATGTGTGGTGTAGTCGGCGCCCTCTCGGCCTTCTACCACGACTCCCTCGACATCAATAACCCGCAGCATCGCGAAATCTCCGCGATCCGCCTGGTTGCCAAGATGCCGACCCTGGCCGCGATGGTTTACAAGTACTCCATGGGCCAACCCATGATGTACCCGCGCAACGACCTGTCGTACGCGGAAAACTTCCTGCACATGATGTTCAACACCCCGTGCGAGATCAAACCGATCAGCCCGGTACTCGCCAAGGCCATGGACCGGATCTTCATCCTCCACGCCGACCACGAGCAGAACGCTTCGACCTCCACCGTGCGTCTGGCGGGCTCCTCGGGTGCCAACCCGTTCGCCTGTATCGCCGCCGGCATCGCCGCACTGTGGGGCCCTGCCCACGGCGGTGCGAACGAAGCCGTGCTGACCATGCTCGATGAAATCGGCGATGTCTCGAACATCGACAAGTTCATCGCCAAGGCCAAGGACAAGAACGACCCGTTCAAGCTGATGGGCTTCGGTCACCGCGTCTACAAGAACCGCGACCCACGTGCGACCGTGATGAAGCAGACTTGCGACGAAGTGCTGAAGGAACTGGGCATCCAGAACGATCCGCAACTCGAACTGGCCATGCGCCTGGAAGAGATCGCACTGACCGACCCGTACTTCATCGAACGCTCGCTGTACCCGAACGTCGACTTCTACTCGGGGATCATCCTCAAGGCGATCGGCATTCCGACCAGCATGTTCACTGTGATTTTCGCCCTGGCACGTACTGTCGGCTGGATTTCGCACTGGAAGGAAATGCTCTCCAGCCCGTACAAGATTGGCCGTCCGCGTCAGCTGTATACCGGCTACGAGTCGCGTGACATTACCAAGCTGGAAGACCGCAAATAAGACCTGTCTTGCGATAACGTCTTAAGTTGTAACGGGAACGGCCTCCATGAGAATGGGGGCCGTTTTTGTTTGTTTCATCTCAGCGGCCTTCGGGCCGACTGGTTTTTTTGTTGATTGGGTACATATCCGTTTCTTCGGGTGCTGCCGCTGGCGGTTTCGCTCTTACAGCGAGTCCCTTTTTCAAACGCCAAAAAAGTAACCAAAAAGTCTTGGCCCCGGCGTACGGCACTTCGCTTAGGCTCAGTGTTCCCTCGCTACGGTGTCCATCAGGGGGCATCGCCTACGGTTTGCTTCGCTGCACCTCCTCTCGATGTATGCGGCTTCGCCGCACGGCGCTGCGCGCCTACCCCCTGATGGACACCTCCGCTCGGCCTGCCGAAGGGGCTAAAGATCAAAAGCAGATCAAGAGCCAGATCAAGAGCCCCTCACCCTAGCCCTCTCCCGAAGGGAGAGGGGACCCACCGAGTTGTTTGGGAGAGTTGCGCCGACGTGCAATACCGCGTCGAACTCAGGCTCTGAAAAGGACAAAAATCGGCTCCCTCTCCTAGGGGAGAGGGCTGGGATGAGGGGTAAACCCACCACAAAACCAAAGCCGAACACGCCACGCTCCTCCCCACTCACCACAATGAGCGTTAGCTCGAGTACCGCTTTTGATCGCAAGGCCCGTCGGCAGGCTGAGTGGAGGGATTTATCCGGGGTGGGAGCGCAGCGACCGTTTGGCGAAGCCAAACACATCGAGAGGAGGTGCAGCGAAGCAAACCGTAGGCGATGCCCCCCGGATGAATCCCGGAGCGAAGGAACCCCGAGCCTCAGCGAGCGGGCCGAACGTAGGAGCAAGCGTTTTTGGTTACTTTTTAGGCGTTTGTAAAAAGTGACCCGCCGTAAGGGCGGAACCCTAAGAAGCCGTTACCGCAGCAACGGATATACCCCCCCCCAAGAACATCCGATAACCGCCCACAAAAAAAATGCCCCAATCTCGCGACCAGGGCATTTTCCATTCAACTCAACCTACAAAGCCTCAGTGCGAAACCGCCCCACTAGCCCCCAACCCCGTCTGCGAACGCACAAACTGCGGGAAGAACAGCGCACGCTCATTTTCTGCCGCCGCCGACTTGTCAGTGACCGAGAAGAACCAGATCCCGATAAACGCAATGATCATCGAGAACAAAGCAGGATACTCGTAAGGGAAGATCGCCTTCTCGTGATGCAGAATCTGCACCCAGATGGTTGGGCCCAGGATCATCAGACCCACCGCACTCACCAGCCCCAGCCAGCCGCCAATCATGGCGCCACGGGTGGTGAGCTTCTTCCAGTACATCGAAAGCAGCAGCACCGGGAAGTTGCAGCTCGCTGCAATGGAGAACGCCAGGCCAACCATGAACGCAATGTTCTGGCTTTCGAACAGGATGCCCAGGCCGATGGCCAGGATGCCCAGTGCGATGGTGGTGATCTTCGAAACGCGAATCTCATCCTTGTCGTTGGCCTTGCCCTTCTTGATCACGCTGGCGTACAGGTCATGAGACACCGCCGAAGCGCCGGCCAGGGTCAGGCCGGCCACGACCGCCAGAATGGTGGCGAACGCCACGGCCGAGATGAAGCCGAGGAAGATGCTGCCGCCCACGGCGTTGGCCAGGTGCACCGCTGCCATGTTGTTGCCGCCGAGCAGAGCGCCCGCTGCATCCTTGAATGCCGGGTTGGTGCTGACCAGCAGGATCGCGCCGAAGCCGATGATGAAAGTCAGGATGTAGAAGTAGCCAATGAAACCGGTGGCATACAGCACGCTTTTACGCGCTTCTTTCGCATCGCTCACGGTGAAGAAGCGCATCAGGATGTGCGGCAGGCCAGCGGTACCGAACATCAGTGCCAGCCCCAGGGAGAACGCCGAGATCGGATCTTTTACCAGACCGCCGGGGCTCATGATCGCTTCGCCCTTGGCGTGAACCTTGATCGCTTCGGAGAACAGGGTGTTGAAGTCGAAGTTGACGTGCTTCATCACCATCAGTGCCATGAACGAGGCACCGGACAGCAGCAGCACGGCCTTGATGATCTGCACCCAAGTGGTTGCCAGCATGCCGCCGAACAGCACGTACAGGCACATCAGGATACCGACCAGAATCACCGCAACGTGGTAGTCGAGGCCGAACAGCAGCTGGATCAGCTTGCCGGCACCGACCATTTGCGCGATCAGGTAGAACGCCACCACCACCAGCGAACCGCAGGCCGACAGCGTACGGATCTGGGTTTGCCCGAGGCGGTAGGACGCCACGTCGGCAAAGGTGTATTTACCCAGGTTGCGCAGGCGCTCGGCGATCAGGAACAGAATGATCGGCCAGCCCACCAGAAAGCCGATCGAGTAGATCAGGCCGTCGTAGCCGGAGGTGAACACCAGCGCGGAAATCCCCAGGAAGGATGCCGCCGACATGTAGTCACCGGCAATCGCCAGACCGTTCTGGAAACCGGTGATCTTGCCGCCCGCGGCATAGTAGTCGGCAGCCGACTTGTTGCGTTTGGAGGCCCAGTAGGTGATGCAAAGGGTCGCGCCAACGAACACCACGAACATGACGATCGCGGAAACGTTGAGTGGTTGTTTGTGGACTTCGCCGGTCAGGGCATCAGCGGCCCAGGCGGCTGGAGCGAACGCTGCGATGCTCAAAAGAGCCAGTAGACGCCGGATCATTGCTGAGCCTCCTTGAGAATCGCATTGTTCAGGTCGTCGAACTCGCCATTGGCGCGGCGCACGTAGATACCGGTCAGGATAAAGGCCGAGACAATCAGCCCGACACCGATGGGGATGCCCCAGGTGATCGATGAGCCGGCACTGATTTTGGTCCCGAGCACTTGTGGCCCGTACGCGATCAGAAGAATGAATCCGGAGTAGAGCCCTAGCATGATCGCCGAGAGTATCCAGGCGAACCTTTCCCTTTTTTTCACCAGCTCCTTGAAGCGCGGGCTGTTCTGAATAGAGAGGTAAATGCTGTCGTTCATTGTTTTTATCCTCGCAGCACAGATTTTTATTTTTGGAACATAGCCACTCTATGCGGCTGCGAGCCGGGTTCCAGACGACCTTAGTAGTAGAACGCCATGGCGTTTTTGCCAATTTCCAGACCACCCGAAATCGACCCGCCTCCTCTATAAAAAGAAGCGCCATAAAAAAGGCCGCCCGGCTGTGATGCCGGGCGGCCCTGGGAAGCGCAGACTAGACGCTCCGACTTATATCACTTGGTCCAGTCAGCCACGCGATCCGGGTGTTTGGCCACCCAATCCTTGGCCGCCGCGTCAGGTTTGGCACCGTCCTGAATCGCCAGCATGACTTCGCCGATTTCGTCTTTCGAAGCCCACTGGAAGTTCTTCAGGAACTTGGCCACTTCCGGCGCCTTGGTCGCCAGTTCCTTGCTGCCGATGCTGTTCACGGTTTCAGCCGCGCCATACACGCCTTTCGGGTCGTCGAGGAAGCGCAGTTTCCACTTGGCGAACATCCAGTGCGGCACCCAACCGGTCACGGCAATGGATTCGTTCTTTTTCTCGGCACGGGTCAGCTCGGCAATCATGCCGGCGCCGGAACTGGCCTTGAGTTGATAGCCGGTCAGGTCGTAATCCTTGATCGCCTGATCGGTCTTGAGCATCACGCCTGAACCGGCGTCGATACCGACGATGCGCTTCTTGAAGCTGTCATCGGTTTTCAGGTCTTCGATGGACTTGGCTTTGACGTACTCCGGCACGATCAGGCCAATTTTTGCGTCCTTGAAGTTCGGGCCGTAATCGACGACCAGATCCTTGTTCTTCGTCCAGTATTCGCCGTGGGTCACGGGCAGCCAGGCTGACAGCATGGCGTCAAGTTTGCCGGTGGCAACGCCCTGCCACATGATCCCGGTGGCGACGGCCTGGAGTTTCACGTCGTAGCCGAGTTTCTGTTTGATCACCTCGGCCGCCACATGCGTGGTCGCAACGCTGTCGGACCAGCCGTCAACGTAACCGATGTTCAGGGTCTGTTTTTCAGCGCTGGCGAAAGTGGAGCTCATCGCAAGCACCAAAGCGGCACCTGCGCCTAAAAGTCGTCGCATCTTCATCGTTACTTCCCCGAAATGCTGCGCCCGACGGATGCCGGGCATCGTCAACGTATTGTTATGGTGCACAGCGCCCCCATCACGCCTGACCGCAAACTCGTTCGAACATCAGCCGAATTATCAATAAGGGTACTGACGGTTTCGATCATCAACCTGACGCCCAACGAGACCTGCTCTGTCAGCGACCTCAAGGCAACGAGAAACGACATCAGAAAGCCATTAACTGCGGCTGAATAATTGGCGCCAGACAATCCGCCCGAACTTTGCATGTCAAAATCATGCGAGCCACCAACCCCTCTATAAATGCAGGTAACATGCGTCGCTTTGCAGCCACTCGGCCTGATCATGTCCGCGACGTCCCGCTTCCCGTTTCTTCCCTATCTGTTCGCCTGCCTGCTTGGCCTGTTTGCGCTTTGCGGCTTCTGGTACGGCCTCGGCAAACCGGTGATCCTGCCGGACGTCGCCACCCCGACCCACAAGTTGCAATGCGCGTCCTACACCCCATTCGACAAGGATCAGTCTCCGTTCGACGTGCCGTTCAAACTGCGCCCGGAGCGCATGGACGCCGACCTCGCCCTGCTCGCCACCCGTTTCGAATGCATCCGCACCTATTCCATGACCGGCCTCGAAGCCCTGCCGGATCTGGCGCGCAAGCATGGTTTGAAGCTGATGATCGGCGCCTGGGTCAACAGCAACCCGGTGGACACCGAGAAAGAAGTCGATCTGCTGATCGCTTCGGCCAACGCCAACCCGGATGTGGTCAGCGCGGTGATCGTCGGCAACGAAGCCTTGCTGCGCAAGGAAGTCACCGGTGCACAATTGGCGAAGCTGATCAACAAGGTCAAAAGCCACATCAAGCAGCCGGTGACCTACGCCGATGTCTGGGAGTTCTGGCTCAAGCACCCGGAAGTCGCGCCGGCGGTGGATTTCCTGACCATTCACTTGCTGCCGTACTGGGAAGACGATCCGTCGAACATCGATGCGGCCCTGCAACACGTGGCGGATGTGCGTCAGGTGTTCGGCAACAAGTTCGCGCCCAAGGACGTGATGATTGGCGAAACCGGCTGGCCGAGCGAAGGCCGCCAGCGTGAGACCGCGTTGCCGAGCCGGGTCAATGAAGCCAAGTTCATTCGTGGTTTTGTCACCCTAGCCGAACAGCAAGGCTGGCATTACAACCTGATCGAAGCTTTCGACCAGCCGTGGAAGCGCGGCAGTGAAGGCGCGGTCGGCGGTTACTGGGGACTGTTCGATGCGGACCGTCAGGACAAGGGCGTGTTGGCCGGGCCGGTATCCAACGTACCTGACTGGTCGCGCTGGCTGGCGCTCGGCGGTTTGATCTTCCTCGGCACGCTGGTTCTTGGCGGTCGGATTCGCACCACACGCTCAGCGCTGGTGCTGCCATTGCTTGGCGCCCTCGCCGCTTGCTCGATCGGCGCCTGGGCCAACCTGGCATGGCTGACCACGCGCTTCGCCAGCGAATGGGTGTGGGTCGGTCTGCTGACCGTGTTGAATCTGCTGGTGTTGGCCCATGCCGCACTGACCTTGAGCGCCCGCAGCGGCTGGCGTGAACGCGCCTTCAAGGCCTTCGAACGACAAGCAGGCTGGCTGGTCGCCGCCGTCGGTTTCGCGGGTGCGGTGATGGTGCTGGAGATGGTGTTCGACCCGCGCTATCGCAGCTTCGCCAGTGCGGCGTTCATTCTGCCGGCACTGGTTTACCTGTGCCGCCCGGTGCCGGTGGCCCGTCGGGAAATTGCCCTGCTGACCTTCATCATCGGTGCGTGCATTGCGCCGCAGTTGTTCCGTGAAGGCCTGCAGAATCAGCAGGCCTGGGGCTGGGCGCTGGTCAGCGTGCTGATGGTGGCCGCGTTGTGGCGCTGCCTGCGGGTTCGCAACCGCTGATCTTCAGAGGCTGAACAGGCCTCTTCGCTGGCAAGCCAGCTCCCACAGTTTTTTGTCTGCCACAGGTTCTGTGTCTGCATAGATCAAGTGTGGGAGCTGGCTTGCCAGCGATGGCTGACTGTCAGACGCTGCGAGATTCTCTGACCAGCCGCAACCCGGCAATCACCACCGCAAACACCGCCAGCGTGGTGTTGTACAACGCCAACGCCGGGAATCCGAACACCAGCGCCAGCACCGCCAGCCACCACCCTGCCCGTCCCGGCACGACAAAACCGATCACTGCGGCAGCGACCGCCGCCCAGCCCAGCATCTGGAAATGAATCATCAGGCCCAGGTTCGAGCGCACCGAGCATTCCCAACGGCTCGCCTGATCAACGCAGATGCCTACCCACTGCGCATCCTCCATGAAGCCATAACGCGCGCCATAACTGGCGGCCAGCCACAACGGCAACAGAACGAGCAGCAGAATCACGGGCAAGCGGCGGGACATGGAGCACTCCAATCGATGAAATCGGCGGCCAGCTTAATCTGCCGCCGCGCATACGCAAGGACTAACAACTCTTAACTGGTCATTCGATCCGTGCAAAGTGTATCGTCCGGCTACTATTACCCCGAATTCCGTCAGTTTGCTGCCGCTGCATGGCACTTTGACGCAACCCCAGTGGTCATAGCCTGCGAACCTCATTCGGCACCTTCCTCTAAGGGATTTAGTCATGCTCCGATCCTTGCGCTTCGCCGCCCTGTTTGGCGGCCTTATTCTGAGTGCGTCCGCGCTGGCGGTGGATATAGACGCCGCCAGTTATGGCTATCCCCTGACCAACCCGTTCGAAGCGACCATCGCCACCACGCCACCGGAACTGCGTCCGGACTTGCCGTCGGACGACGACATCAATCAGACCGACCGCAGCGTCACCCTGCGCCCTGAACGCGAATTCATCCTGCCGGACAACTTCTGGGCAGTGAAAAAGCTGACTTATCGCATCGCCACCCAGGACAAGGCCGCCCCGCTGATCTTCCTGATTGCCGGTACCGGCGCGCGCTATGACAGCAGCCTCAACGAATACCTGAAAAAGCTCTACTACAAGGCCGGCTACCACGTGGTGCAGCTGTCCTCCCCGACCAGTTTCGACTTCATGAGCGCCGCCTCGCGTTTCGCCACCCCCGGCGTGACCAAGGAAGACGCCGAAGACATGTACCGGGTGATGCAGGCCGTGCGTGCGCAAAACCCGAAAGTGCCGGTCACCGACTATTACCTCAGCGGCTACAGCCTCGGCGCACTGGACGCGGCGTTTGTCGCCCACCTGGACGAAACCCGCCGCAGCTTCAACTTCAAGAAAGTCCTGCTGCTGAATCCGCCGGTCAACCTGTACACCTCGATCACCAACCTCGACAAGTTGGTTCAAACAGAGGTCAAGGGCATCAACAACAGCACCACGTTCTATGAACTGGTGCTGGCCAAGCTGACCCGTTACTTCCAGCAGAAAGGCTACATCGACCTCAACGACGCGCTGCTCTATGACTTCCAGCAGTCCAAGCAGCACCTGAGCAACGAGCAGATGGCGATGTTGATCGGCACTTCGTTCCGCTTCTCGGCGGCGGACATCGCCTTCACCTCGGACCTGATCAACCGTCGCGGCCTGATCACCCCGCCGAAATTCCCGATCACCGAAGGCACCAGCCTCACGCCGTTCCTCAAGCGTGCGCTGCAATGCGACTTCGACTGCTACCTGACCGAACAGGTGATCCCGATGTGGCGCGCCCGCACCGACGGCGGCAGCCTGCTGCAACTGATCGATCAGGTCAGCCTGTACGCCCTCAAGGATTACCTGCACGACAGCCCGAAAATCGCCGTGATGCACAACGCCGACGACGTGATTCTCGGCCCTGGCGACCTTGGTTTCCTGCGCAAGACCTTCGGCGATCGCCTGACGGTTTATCCACTGGGTGGCCATTGCGGCAACCTTAACTACCGCGTCAACAGCGACGCCATGCTGGAGTTCTTCCGTGGCTAAATATCTCCTGCTGTTTGCAGCGTTACTCTGTGCAGGCGTGGCCCAGGCCGACAACAGCAAAGCCAATGCACCGGTAGTGGTCGACAGTGACGGCTTCAAGGAGCCGCTGTCCAAACTCAAGTTCAACCCGGGGCTGGACCAGCGCGAATTCGAGCGCTCGACGCTCAACGCACTGAACGTGTATGACCCGCTGGAATCGTGGAACCGTCGGGTCTACCACTTCAACTACCGCTTCGACCAATGGGTGTTCCTGCCGGTGGTCGACGGCTATCGCTACGTCACGCCCGGTTTCGTGCGTTCCGGCGTGAGCAACTTCTTCAACAACCTCGGCGACGTGCCGAACCTGGTCAACAGCCTGTTGCAGTTCAAAGGCAAGCGTTCGATGGAAACCACCGCGCGCCTGCTGCTCAACACCACCATCGGCATCGCCGGCCTGTGGGACCCGGCCACCGCCATGGGCCTGCCGCGCCAGAACGAAGACTTCGGCCAGACCCTGGGCTTCTACGGTGTACCGGGCGGCGCGTACTTCGTACTGCCGATCCTCGGCCCGTCGAACATCCGCGATACCGCCGGCCTCGCCGTGGACTACACCGCCGAATCGGCGATCAACTACCTGAACGTGTCGAAAGTCAGCGAAAACCACCCGGAAATCTGGGCGCTGCGTGCAGTCGACAAGCGCTACCAGACCCGCTTCCGCTACGGCCAGATGAACTCGCCGTTCGAGTACGAGAAGGTGCGCTACGTGTACACCGAATCGCGCAAGCTGCAGATCGCCGAATAAAACCGGCAGCCACAAAAAAGGCCATTCGATGCAAATCGAATGGCCTTTTTTATTGAGCAGAAGATCAACCCTTCAGGGCTTTCCAGATCTTCCCGACGACCGATACAACAGCCAGCACCACCGCCCCCGCAACTACCCCCGCCACACCGTTGAGCAACACAGGTACTGCAAATCCTGCGCTGCCCGCCGCAGCGGCAACGCTTGCGATCCAGTCATGCACCACCGGTACGCCGTGAGTCAGGATGCCGCCGCCGACCAGGAACATCGCCGCCGTGCCGATCACCGACAGGCCTTTCATCATGTACGGCGCGGCGCGCAGGATCGCGTTGCCGATGCGTTTCGCCGCAGCGCCGGGCTTCTGGGTCAGCCACAGGCCGAGGTCATCGAGCTTGACGATACCGGCCACCAGGCCATAAACGCCCACGGTCATGACGACAGCGATGCCCGACATCACGATCACTTGCTGGGTCAGCGAAGCCTCGGCCACGGTGCCGAGGGTGATGGCGATGATTTCCGCCGAAAGGATGAAGTCGGTGCGGATCGCGCCTTTGATCTTGTCCTTCTCGTAGGCCACCAGATCGGTCGCAGGATCGGCCACCGCTTCGGTCAACTGCGCATGCTCGGCCTGATCTTCATCCTTGCCGTGCAGCAGCGGATGGGCAAGTTTCTCGAAGCCCTCGAAGCACAGGTACGCGCCGCCGACCATCAACAGCGGCGTCACCAGCCACGGCACAAAGGCACTGATGGCCAGCGCCGAGGGCACCAAAATCAGCTTGTTGACGAACGAGCCCTTGGCCACCGCCCATACCACGGGAATTTCCCGCTCGGCGCGCACGCCCGAGACCTGCTGGGCATTGAGCGCCAGGTCATCGCCGAGTACCCCGGCGGTCTTCTTGGCGGCCATTTTGCTCATCAACGCTACATCGTCCAGAACGGTGGCGATGTCGTCGATCAGCACCAGCAAACTGCTTCCTGCCATGAATCTTGTTTCCTTATGTGAATAATGCCGCGCAGCATACCGCGACTGCCGACCACACGGGGCATTGTTGAGCGCCGCGCGAGGCCGGTGCTACCATGCGCAACCGCCAGTACAGGCAAGGAACCACCGGGTTTATGAGCACAATCCGCGAGCGCAACAAAGAACTGATCCTGCGTGCCGCCAGTGAGGAGTTTGCCGACAAGGGCTTCGCTGCGACCAAAACCAGCGACATCGCCGCCAAGGCGGGATTGCCCAAGCCCAACGTCTACTACTACTTCAAGTCCAAGGAAAACCTCTACCGCGAGGTGCTTGAAAGCATCATCGTGCCGATCCTGCAGGCCTCGACCCCGTTCAACCCGGACGGCGTGCCGAGCGAAGTGCTGAGCGGCTACATCCGCTCGAAGATCCGCATCTCCCGCGACCTGCCGTTTGCCTCGAAGGTGTTCGCCAGCGAAATCATGCACGGTGCCCCGCACCTGAGCGCCGACCTGGTCGAGCAGTTGAACAGCCAGGCCAAGCACAACATCGACTGCATCCAGAGCTGGATCGACCGCGGCCAGATCGCCCCGATCGACCCCAACCACCTGATGTTCAGCATCTGGGCAGCGACCCAGACCTACGCCGACTTCGACTGGCAGATCTCCGCCGTGACCGGCAAGGAAAAGCTCGACGAAGCGGATTACGAGGCGGCTGCGCAAACCATCATCCGGTTGGTGCTCAAGGGCTGTGAGCCGGACTGATAGACCGCGTTGAATGCTTCGCGAGCAAGCCCCACATTTGATCCATGAGCACCACAAATCAAGTGTGGGAGCGGGCTTGCTCGCGAATGCAGCAACTCGGTCTCACGGTCAGACCCAGATCGCATCCCACAGCGGATAGTCACCAAGCTTTTCCACCAGTCCAGCCCGCAACGGGTTGGCCACAACATACCGCGCCACTCTAACCAGACTTTCCTCCTGCCGAAGCGAATGATCATGGAAGCTTGGCTGCCACAGGCTGCCCGTCCTGCCAGTCGCTGAATTGACTGATCTGGCACTCAAGGATTTGACCTGGCACATCAACTGCCCCAGTGATCCTTTCTGCAATTGCACCAGCCAGTGGAAGTGATCTGGCATAACGACCCAGGCCAGTGAATCGACAAACCCCGTCTCTTGTGCATGCCTGAACTGATGAACAACGAGTCTTCCCAGGGCGTAATCCTTGAAGACGGGTTCGCGTTTATGAGTATTGGCTGTAAGGAGATAGATGTGATTTTGTTCGCTAAAACGTCCGACTCTCAGTCGGTGCGATGCAGACAGTTCCGGCATTCCTTTGCCTTTTCTCATGATTGACTTCATGAAAAGACTAGCCCGAAGCATTGAATACTGGAGGCAAGATTTTTAGCTGGATGTGTCTGGAAAATCGCCTTCGCGAGCAAGCCCGCTCCCACATTCGACCGAGTTCCTTCAGTACAAATGAGGTCAATCGTGGGCCTGCTCGCGACAACGTCAATTCAAACGCCGAATATCAAGCTGCCACCCCCGCATCCGCCCGCAGATCCAGGGCCTCCACGGCCTTGATCGCCACCTGCTCATCGATATCCGACAGATCGCCGCTGATGCCGATCGCTCCCAGCACGTTGCCCGCCTGATCACGGATCAACACGCCGCCCGGTGCCGGCACGACGCTGCCCTGCCCCATGCTGTTGAGTGCGGCGATGAACGCCGGGCGTTGTTGTGCGTCCAGCGCCAGCAGGCGTGAGCCCTTGCCCAGGGCGATGGCGCCCCAGGCTTTGCCGATGGCGATGTTCGGGCGCAGCAGGCTGGCGCCGTCTTCGCGTTGCAAGGTGACCAGGTGGCCGCCGGTATCCAGTACTGCAATGGTCAACGGCGCGGCGGAGATCGCCCGCCCTGCGCTGATGGCTTCGTTGACCAGGTTGACTGCGACTTTCAAGGTTAAAGCGCTCATGGTGCCGTCCTCATTTTGTTATTGGGAAAGCCGTTGGGCTGCGCTTTTCTGCCGCAGCCCGATGCAACAAATAGAACACAATGAATTATTTTTTTGTATACAATAATTCTCGAAAAGCGCTTCATGCGACGAAAAGCCACAGTAGAAACGGCTTCCGACGAATGAAACAGCCGCTTGAGAAAATGGATTGACCTGCGCCGTCCGCCGTGAATACACTCTGCGCAAAGCCACTTGTATACAATTACAAAACGTAAAGAGGCACAAAACCATGAGCAAAATGAGAGCAATCGAAGCCGCCGTTCTGGTGATGCGCCGTGAAGGGGTTGATACCGCTTTTGGCATTCCGGGCGCTGCAATCAACCCGCTGTATTCCGCCCTGCAGAAAGTCGGTGGCATCGATCACGTCCTCGCTCGCCACGTTGAAGGCGCCTCGCACATGGCCGAGGGTTACACCCGCACCAAGGCCGGCAACATCGGCGTGTGCATCGGCACTTCCGGCCCAGCCGGTACCGACATGGTCACCGGTCTGTACAGCGCCTCCGCGGACTCGATTCCAATCCTCTGCATCACAGGGCAAGCACCCCGCGCCCGTATGCACAAGGAAGACTTCCAGGCCGTCGACATCACCAGCATCGTCAAGCCAGTGACCAAGTGGGCGACCACTGTTCTGGAGCCGGGCCAAGTGCCTTACGCGTTCCAGAAAGCTTTCTACGAAATGCGCTCCGGCCGTCCGGGCCCGGTGCTGATCGATCTGCCGTTCGACGTGCAGATGGCCGAAATCGAATTCGACATCGACGCGTACCAGCCGCTGCCGTTGGCCAAGCCGTCCGCTACCCGCGTTCAGGTCGAGAAGGCTTTGGCCCTGCTGGATCAGGCCGAGCGTCCATTGCTGGTGGCCGGTGGCGGCATCATCAACGCCGACGCCAGCGATCTGCTGGTGGAGTTCGCGGAGCTGACCGGCATTCCAGTGATCCCGACCCTGATGGGCTGGGGCACCATTCCGGACGATCACCCGTTGATGGTCGGCATGGTCGGTCTGCAGACTTCGCACCGTTACGGCAACGCCACGCTGCTGAAATCCGACGTGGTGTTGGGCATCGGTAACCGTTGGGCCAACCGTCACACCGGTTCGGTCGACGTCTACACCGAAGGTCGCAAGTTCATTCACGTCGATATCGAAGGCACCCAGATCGGCCGCGTGTTCACACCGGACCTGGGCATCGTTTCCGACGCTGCCGCCGCGCTGACCGTGTTCATCGAAGTCGCCCGTGAATGGCAAGCCGCCGGCAAACTGAAAAACCGCAGTGCATGGCTGCAGGACTGCCAGCAGCGCAAGTCCAGCCTGCAACGCAAGACCCACTTCGACAACGTGCCGGTCAAGCCGCAGCGCGTTTACGAAGAGATGAACCAGGTGTTCGGCAAGGACACCTGCTACGTCAGCACCATTGGTCTGTCGCAGATTGCCGGCGCGCAGTTCCTGCACGTCTACAAGCCGCGTCACTGGATCAACTGCGGCCAGGCCGGCCCGTTGGGCTGGACCATTCCGGCAGCGCTGGGCGTGGTGAAGGCCGATCCGAACCGTAAAGTCGTGGCCCTGTCGGGGGACTATGACTTCCAGTTCATGATCGAAGAACTGGCGGTCGGCGCTCAGTTCAACCTGCCGTACATCCACGTCGTGGTGAACAACTCGTACCTGGGGCTGATCCGTCAGGCCCAGCGCGGGTTCGAAATGGACTACTGCGTGCAGCTGTCCTTCGATAACCTGAACGCGCCGGAACTCAATGGTTACGGTGTCGACCACATCGCAGTCGCCGAAGGCCTGGGCTGCAAGGCACTGCGTGTGTTCGAACCGTCTGAAATCGCCCCTGCCCTGCGCAAGGCCGAACAGATGATCGAAGAGTTCAAGGTGCCGGTGATCGTCGAGATCATTCTGGAGCGTGTGACCAACATCTCCATGGGCACCGAGATCAACGCCGTCAACGAATTCGAAGACCTGGCGCTGGTCGGCAACGATGCGCCTACGGCGATTTCGTTGCTCGACTGATTGCTTTTAGCCCCCTCTCCCTCTGGGCGGTACGACGTTTCGGGAGGGCTGGGGTGAGGGAAAGGTTTTGCAGTGCTCGCAAAATCGGGATCAGATTCAAGATTCCCCCTCACCCTAACCCTCTCCCCGAGGAGAGGGGACTGATCGAGTTCAGTCTGACCAACCGTGTCAAATCCGTTTTTAGGAGACCACCATGCCGCGTTTCGCAGCCAACCTGTCCATGCTGTTCACCGAACAGGATTTCCTTGCCCGTTTCGACGCCGCCGCCAAGGCTGGCTTCAGCGGTGTCGAGTACCTGTTCCCGTACGATTTCAGCTCTGCCGAAATCAAGGCCAAACTCGACGCCAACGGTCTGACCCAAGTGCTGTTCAACCTGCCGGCCGGTGACTGGGCCAAGGGCGAGCGCGGTATCGCGTGCCTGCCGGACCGGGTCGAAGAGTTCCGCGCCGGGGTCGATCTGGCCATCGCTTACGCACAGGTGCTGGGCAACACCCAGGTCAACTGCCTGGCCGGTATTCGTCCGCAGGGCGTGGACGATGCCACCGTTGAAAAGACCTTCGTCGCCAACCTCAAGTACGCCGCCGAGAAGCTGCAAGCCGTCGGCATCAAACTGGTGATGGAAGCGATCAACACCCGCGACATCCCGGGCTTCTACCTGAACAACACGGCGCAGGCCCTGTCGATTCGCGAGCAGGTCGGCAGCGCCAATCTGTTCCTGCAATACGACATCTATCACATGCAAATCATGGAAGGCGATCTGGCCCGCACCCTGCAATCGCACCTGGGCGAGATCAACCATGTGCAGCTCGCCGACAACCCGGGCCGCAACGAGCCGGGTACTGGCGAGATCAACTACCGCTTCCTGTTCGAACACCTGGATCGCATCGGTTATCAGGGCTGGGTCGGCTGCGAGTACAAGCCGCTGACCACCACTGAAGCGGGCCTCGGCTGGCTGAAGAGCCACAACGCGATCTGACCCTTATTTGCTTGAGCAAGACAAAAACAAGAGGATTTTCTCATGGCTAAAATCGGATTCATCGGCACCGGCATCATGGGCCACCCAATGGCGGCGAACCTGCAGAAAGCCGGTCACAGCCTGTTCCTGTCGGCGCACCACGACGCCGCCCCTGCCGATCTGGTCGCCGCTGGCGCCGTCGCCCTGGCCAACCCGAAAGAAGTGGCCCAGGAAGCTGAATTCATCATCGTCATGGTGCCGGATACCCCGCAGGTCGATGACGTGCTGTTCCGCGCCGATGGCGTCGCGGCCGGCATCGGCAAAGGCAAGGTCGTGATCGACATGAGCTCGATCTCGCCAACCGCCACCAAGGCTTTCGCGGCGAAGATCAACGAGAAAGGCGCGCAATACCTCGACGCTCCGGTGTCCGGTGGCGAAGTCGGTGCCAAGGCTGCGACCCTGAGCATCATGGTCGGTGGCGACGCCGATGCCTTCGAACGCGCACTGCCGCTGTTCCAGGCCATGGGCAAGAACATCACCCTGGTCGGTGGCAATGGCGACGGTCAGACCGCCAAGGTTGCGAACCAGATCATCGTTGCCCTGAACATTCAGGCTGTCGCCGAAGCCCTGCTGTTCGCTTCGAAAAACGGCGCCGATCCAGCCAAGGTGCGTGAAGCGCTGATGGGTGGTTTCGCCTCCTCGAAGATCCTCGAAGTACATGGCGAGCGCATGATCAAAGGCACCTTCGATCCGGGCTTCCGTATCAGCCTGCACCAAAAGGACCTGAACCTGGCCCTGCAAGGCGCCAAGGAGCTGAACATCAACCTGCCGAACACCGCCAACGCCCAGCAAGTGTTCAGCACCTGCGCGGCCATCGGTGGCAGCAACTGGGACCACTCGGCGCTGATCAAGGGCCTGGAACACATGGCCAACTTCTCGATTCGCGACAAGAAGTAAGCCCTGCCCCGCTTTCCATGTGGGAGCGGGCTTGCTCGCGAAGAGGGCGTGTCAGTCGACATGGAGATTGACTGACCCACCGCGTTCGCGAGCAAGCCCGCTCCCACAATGGATCTGAGTTGCCCTTTCGAATAACAAGAATTCCGGGAGCCCGCCATGTCGGTCGATCCGCAACAACTGCTGCGCGAGCTGTTTGCCACAGCCATCGACGCGGCCCATCCGAACCAGGTCCTCGAAGCCCATCTGCCTGCCGATCGCACAGGTCGCGTGATCGTCATCGGCGCCGGCAAAGCTGCCGCTGCCATGG
Organism: Pseudomonas sp. SDO52101_S400; assembly: GCF_054071635.1. Lineage (NCBI taxonomy): Bacteria > Pseudomonadati > Pseudomonadota > Gammaproteobacteria > Pseudomonadales > Pseudomonadaceae > Pseudomonas > Pseudomonas sp. SDO52101_S400. Next base: position 55,690 of record NZ_JBSVWF010000030.1, read on the forward strand.
CCCAAGTGGTCGAGCGCTGCTGGGAAGGTGAAGTCTCGGGCCTCGTGGTGACTCGCTACGGTCACGGCGCCCCGTGCGAAAAAATCGAAGTGGTCGAAGCCGCGCATCCGGTGCCGGACGCTGCCGGTCTGGCCGTGGCCAAGCGCGTGCTGGAACTGGTCAGCAACCTGACCGAAGACGATCGCGTGATTTTCCTGCTGTCCGGCGGCGGCTCTGCCCTGCTGGCGTTGCCGGCCGAAGGCATCACCCTGGCCGACAAGCAGTCGATCAACAAAGCCCTGCTCAAATCCGGCGCGACCATCGGCGAGATGAACTGCGTGCGCAAGCACCTCTCGGCGATCAAAGGCGGCCGCCTGGGCAAGGCCTGCTGGCCGGCCACTGTTTATACCTACGCGATTTCCGATGTACCGGGCGACCTCGCCACGGTCATCGCCTCCGGCCCGACCGTGGCCGACCCGAGCACCAGCGCCGAAGCGCTGGCGATCATCAAGCGCTACGGCATCGAGATTCCGGCCTCCGTGCGCACCTGGCTGCAAAGCCCGGAATCGGAAACCGTCAAACCCGGCGATCCGAGCCTGGCCCGCAGTCACTTCCAGTTGATCGCCCGCCCTCAGCAATCGCTGGATGCGGCGGCGGTGAAATGCCGTCAGGCCGGTTTCAGCACGCTGATCCTCGGCGACCTGGAAGGCGAATCCCGCGAAGTGGCGAAAGTCCACGCCGGCATCGCCCGCCAGATCATTCATCACGGCCAGCCGCTGGCAGCGCCGTGCGTGATTCTCTCCGGCGGCGAAACCACCGTGACCGTGCGCGGCAATGGCCGTGGCGGACGCAACGCCGAATTCCTCCTCAGCCTCACCGACAGCCTCAAGGGCCAGCCCGGCGTCTATGCGCTGGCCGGTGACACCGACGGCATCGACGGCTCGGAGGACAACGCCGGCGCGATCATGACCCCGGACAGCTACGCCCGCGCCGCCGCCCTGGGCCTGAGCGCCAGCGACGAGCTGGATAACAACAACGGTTACGGCTACTTCGAGGCGCTCGATGCGCTGATCGTCACCGAGCCGACCCGCACCAACGTCAACGACTTCCGCGCCATCCTGATCCTCGAGAGCTCTAAATCATGACGCCTGATAAAAAGGTCAAAATCCTCGCCACCCTCGGGCCTGCCGTCGACGGCATCGAAGACATCCGCGAGCTGGTCGAGGCCGGGGTCAATATCTTCCGCCTCAACTTCAGCCACGGCGATCATGCCGACCACGCCAAGCGCTATCAGTGGATCCGCGAAGTCGAGCGCCAGCTCAACTACCCGCTCGGCATCCTGATGGACCTGCAAGGGCCAAAACTGCGGGTCGGCAAGTTTGCTGACGGCAAGGTTCAGTTGCATCGCGGCCAGGCGTTCCGCCTCGATCTGGACGCGACACCGGGCGACGAACGCCGGGTGAACCTGCCGCATCCAGAGATCATCGCCGCGCTGGAAGCCGGGATGGATCTGCTGCTCGATGACGGCAAACTGCGCCTGCGGGTCGTGACTAAATACACCGATGCGATCGACACCACCGTGCTCAACGGCGGCGAACTGTCGGATCGCAAAGGCGTGAACGTGCCGCAAGCGGTGCTAGACCTGAGCCCGCTGACCACCAAGGATCGCCGCGACCTGAGCTTCGGTCTGGAGCTGGGTGTGGACTGGGTGGCGCTGTCGTTCGTGCAGCGTCCGCAAGACATTCTCGAAGCGCGCGCGCTGATCGGCGACAAGGCGTTCCTGATGGCGAAAATCGAGAAGCCATCAGCCGTCGAGCAACTGCGCGAGATCGCCGAATTGAGCGACGCGATCATGGTGGCTCGCGGTGACCTGGGTGTGGAAGTGCCGGCCGAAAGCGTGCCGCAGATCCAGAAAAACATCATCACCACCTGCCGCCAGCTCGGCAAACCGGTGGTGGTGGCGACGCAGATGCTGGAGTCGATGCGCTTCTCCCCGGCGCCGACCCGCGCCGAAGTCACCGACGTGGCCAACGCCGTGGCCGAAGGTGCCGATGCGGTGATGCTGTCGGCAGAGACCGCGTCCGGCGAATACCCGCTGGAAGCGGTGCAGATGATGAGCAAGATCATCCGTCAGGTCGAAAACGGTCCGGACTACCAGACCCAACTCGACGTCAGCCGGCCGAAAGCCGAGGCGACCGTGTCCGATGCGATCAGCTGCGCCATTCGCCGGATCAGCAACGTGCTGCCGGTGGCGGTGCTGGTCAATTACAGCGAGTCCGGTGCATCGAGTCTGCGTGCGGCGCGGGAGCGCCCGAAAGCGCCGATCCTCAACCTGACGCCGAACCTGCAGACCGCCCGCCGCTTGAGCGTGGCGTGGGGCATTCACTCGGTGGTCAATGATCGCCTGCGTCAGGTGGATGAGGTGTGCTCGACCGCGCTGGAAATCGCTCAGGCTCAAGGAATGGCCGAGCGTGGCGATACGTTGCTGATCACCGCGGGTGTGCCGTTTGGGCAGCCGGGGTCGACTAATTCGCTGCGGATCGAAACATTGATTTAAGCAACACCTGTGTGGCGAGGGAGCGTGCTCCCGTCGCTCGGCATGACGGTTTCCACAAGAGACACCGCATTCACCGGGCATGAGCTCCCTCGCCACCGCTTCAAGCAAGACCTTTTGATTTTCCCACTGCCCAGATTCTCCAGACATGCCTGCCAACCATTTCAACACCCACTGCCCCGACTGGGCCGAGGCCTTGCTCAACGGCTTCAGTCAAATCTTCCTCCAGCGCCATCCGCTGTGTGGCCTGCTGTGCCTTTTGGCCATTTTATTCACCGCGCCGGTGCTGTTCGCCGGCGCGCTGCTCGGTGCGGTCGCCGGTTTGCTCACCGCGCAACGGCGCAACTACGCCAAGGCGGATCGCCAGGCCGGCCTGTTCAGCTACAACGGCGTCCTGGTCGGTTTGTTGCTGAGCCTGTATTTCCCCTGGTCGCCGATGCTGCCGCCGCTGATTCTGGCGGCCGGTGGCCTGAGCGCGATGATCACGCAGCAGTGGCTCAAACGCGCACGCCTCACCGAGTACCTGCCCGCCTACACCGCGCCGTTCGTGTTGCTGAGCTGGGTGTTCCTGTGTTTCGCCGAGCCTTCGACGCCGGCTCCGGCAATTGAGCTGAACACCGTGAACCTGCTCGGTGCCGCTTTGAAAGGCTTTGGTCAGGTGATGTTTCTCGACCATCCGTTGGCCGGTGGATTGATCGCTGCCGGTTTGCTGATCGCCGATCGCCGGGCCTTCGCCTGGGCGCTGCTGGCTTCGGTCATCGGTCTGGGTTCCAGCCTGTTGCACCACGACAGTCAGGTCGCGCTGCTCGGTCTGGGTGGCTACAACGCGGTACTTGCCGCCCTCGCGTTCAGCGCGCAGCGCCAGCAACCGTGGCTACCGCTGTTCGGCATCGGCCTGGCGCTGCTGGTGACGCCGCTGTTCAGTGCCCTTGGCCTTGCGACCCTCACGGCACCGTTCATTCTTGCCTGCTGGCTGCTGCGCACCGGCATTCGCCTGATGCACCAACCGCAGATCAATGCCACGCCTTGCGCTAACGGGGAGAATCAACCTAGGCTGCGCTGATTTACGGCCAAGGCGATTTGCATGAACGGCAACAACACGTGGCGTGATCGCCTGTACGTGATCATCTTCCAGACCGATACAGTGGCCGGGCGCCGTTTCGATAAAACGCTACTGCTGATCATCCTCGCCAGCCTGGTGGTGGTGATCCTCGACAGCATCGACGACGTCCACCAGAACTACGCCAATGTGCTGGCGTATATCGAATGGGGCTTCACGGTGATCTTCCTGGGCGAGTACCTGCTGCGCCTGTACTGTTCGCCCAAGCCGTTGCGGTACGCCTTCAGTTTCTACGGGCTGGTGGACTTGCTGGCGATCGTGCCCGGCATCCTCGCGCTGTATTACAGCGATGCCCAGTACCTGCTGATCATCCGGGTGATCCGGATGCTGCGGATCTTCCGCGTGCTCAAGCTCGGCCCCTACCTGAAACAGGCGCATTACCTGCTCGATGCCCTGCGCGGCAGCAAGCAGAAGATCCTCGTGTTCCTGCTCAGCGTCTGCACCCTGGTCACGGTGTTCGGCACCTTGATGTACGTGGTCGAAGGCCCGGAGCATGGTTTCACCAGCATTCCCAAAGGCATCTATTGGGCTATCGTGACCCTGACCACCGTGGGTTACGGCGACATTGTGCCCAAGACTGTTCTGGGCCAGGTGATTTCGTCACTGGTGATGGTCACCGGTTATTCGATCATTGCTGTGCCGACCGGGATTTTCACCGCTGAACTGGCCACGGCCATGCGCGGTGGTCAGTTGCAGCACGACTGCCCGGTGTGCACGAAAAACAGTCATGAACAGGAAGCGTCGTTCTGCTCCCGTTGTGGCAATGCGTTGTTCAAGAAAATGGAATAAGCAAAGTTCTTTTTAATCTTTAAGCGACTATGCGCGCCCCGCTATAGTCGCTGGCAAATGGCCTCACCTTTGTAAAAACACCCCCACAGAACAAGGAATGCGCAGTGAAAAAACTCTTTGGCGCCTCACTTCTCGCCGCTGGTCTGGCCTTCGGCAGCGTGGCTCAGGCCGCACCGACCCTGCTCAACGTTTCCTACGACGTGATGCGCGATTTCTACAAGGACTACAACACTGCGTTCCAGAAACACTGGCAAGCCGAACACAAAGAGGACATCACCGTGCAGATGTCTTTCGGCGGTTCGAGCAAGCAAGCCCGTTCGGTGATCGACGGCCTGCCGGCTGACGTCATCACCATGAACATGGCCACCGACATCAACGCCCTGGCGGACAACGGCCAACTGGTGCCGAAGGACTGGGTCACCCGCCTGCCGAACAACAGCGCGCCGTTCACCTCGGCCACCGTGTTCATCGTCCGCAAAGGCAACCCGAAAGCCCTGAAAGACTGGCCGGACCTGCTCAAGGACGGCGTGCAAGTAATCGTGCCGAACCCGAAAACCTCGGGCAACGGCCGCTACACCTACCTGTCGGCCTGGGGTTACGTGCTGAAAAACGGCGGTGACGAGAACAAGGCCAAGGACTTCGTCGGCAAGCTGTTCAAGCAGGCGCCAGTGCTGGACACCGGTGGCCGCGCCGCGACCACCACGTTCATGACCAACCAGATCGGCGACGTGCTGGTGACCTTCGAAAACGAAGCCGAAATGATCGCCCGCGAGTTCGGCCGCGACCAGTTCGAAGTCATCTACCCAAGCGTCTCCGCAGAAGCCGAGCCGCCGGTGTCGGTGGTCGACAAAGTCGTCGAGAAGAAAGGCTCCCGCGCAGCCGCCGAGGAATACCTGAAGTACCTGTGGTCGCCGGAAGGCCAGGAAATCGCGGCCGCCAACTACCTGCGACCACGTGACCCGGCGGTACTGGCCAAATACACCGACCGCTTCCCGAAAGTCGACTTCTTGTCGGTCGAGAAGACCTTCGGCGACTGGCGCACCGTGCAGAAGACCCACTTCAACGATGGCGGGATCTTCGACCAGATTTATAGCGGGCAGTAAGGTTTAGGCTGGCGTGAAAAAGGCGACCCTCAGTGGTCGCCTTTTTTTGTGGCCGCTTTACCCTCACCCCAGCCCTCTCCCGGAGGGAGAGGGGGCCTACCGAGGTGTCTGGCGAGTTACATCGACCTGAAAGACCTTATCGATTATGGATTCACCACAGCACGTTCAGGTCGGCGTACCTCTCATGCATCCCCCAATCAGTCCCCTCTCCCTCTGGGAGAGGGCTAGGGTGAGGGGCTTTTACATCGGTGGCTTCACGCCATCCTTGCCGGCCGAGATCGATTGCGCGGTCAATGTGCCGTCCGCGCTCTGGGTCACGAAGGTCACGATCTTCACCCCGACCTTGAGCAGGCTGCGATCGCCCGGCGTCAGGTTGACGATCGGCACGTCCTCCGGCACCAGGATCTTCTGCTGCCCGCCCTTGTAGTTGACGGTCAGCACCCGGCCGTTGCTCACCACCAGATCGCCGACGCTGCCGTTGGTCATGCTGCTGCCCTTGGCGAGGTCGAACGGCCGATGGCCATCGCCGCTGCCGGCCAGCTCCGGTGGGAAGACATGAACCTCCAGCGCCTTGAGCGTGCCATCCTCCTGGGGAATGGCTGCCGAGCCGATGTAGCTGCCGGGCTTGATATCTTCGATATTGGCCAGGGTAACGGCGCGAACCCTGGTGTCCGGGGTCAACTGAACCACCACGTTTTCACCGCTGTTGACGTGAACCTTGAGCGAGTCGGAACTGACCCCGGTGATTTCGCCGCGCACGCCAATGCGCATCCCCGGGGCTTCGCCGGCGTAGACGCTACCGGCGCCAAGCACGCCGATCAATGCAAGAGTCGTGGTGTGGCGAAGCAGCTGACGAAACATCGCAATCCTCCGGTTGTTTGCAGGTGGAAATCCAATGACAACATAAGCACGCTATCGAACAAGATGTAAGTGAATGTATCATCAGCCCTCCCCGGTCGGACGCAAGGTTCGCCGATGGACGACGGATTGTTCGACGCGATCTATTCCGCAACGGAATAACTGATATCGATCCAAGGCTTCTACCGCCCGCCCGTCTCGTCCCTTAGCCTCACCGCATTCCTTTTCGCTGGATCGAGAAACCCTATGACCGCCACAACTCACGCAATGACCCGAGGCATGGTGCTGCTGTTCGCTTTCTGCTGCGGCGCCATCGTTGCCAATATCTACTACGCCCAGCCGATCATAGGCCTGATTGCGCCGGACATCGGCCTGACCGACACCATGGCCAGCTTCATCGTGTCGCTGACCCAGATCGGTTATGCGCTAGGGCTGTTCTTCCTGGTGCCGCTGGCGGATCTACTGGAAAACCGCCGCTTGATGATCATCACCACGCTGGTGGCGATTGCCAGCCTGCTCGGCGCGGCGTTTACCGATCAACCCAACGTGTTTCTGCTGATTTCGTTGCTGGTGGGTTTCAGCTCGGTGTCGGTGCAGGTGCTGATTCCATTGGCGGCGCATCTGGCACCGGAAGAATCTCGCGGACGTGTGGTCGGCGGCATCATGGGTGGCCTGCTGCTGGGGATTCTGCTGGCGCGGCCAATGTCGAGCGTGGTTGCCGACCATTTCGGCTGGCGGGCGATGTTCATGATCGCGGCAGGGTTGATGGCGGCGATCAGCATCGTTCTGGCGTTGACCGTGCCCAAGCGCCAGCCGGATCACAGCGCATCGTACGGTCAGTTGCTCGGATCGTTGTGGACACTGCTGCGCAAGCAACCGGTGCTGCGTCAGCGGGCGTTCTACCAGGCCTGCATGTTCGCCACCTTCAGCCTGTTCTGGACCGCCGTGCCGTTGGAGTTGGCGCGCAACCATGGCCTGTCCCAGAGTGAAATCGCGATCTTCGCCCTGGTCGGCGCCATCGGTGCGATTGCCGCCCCGATCAGCGGACGCCTGGCCGACGCCGGCCACACCCGCGTCGCCTCGCTGCTGGCCATGCTGTTCGCCAGCCTGAGTTTCCTGCCCGCCTTCATCCACCCGGCCTACAGCGTGATCGGCCTGGCCGTGACCGGCGTGGTGCTCGATTTCTGCGTGCAGATGAACATGGTACTCGGCCAGCGCGCGGTCTACTCCCTCGACGCCAAAAGCCGCGGCCGCCTCAATGCGCTGTACATGACCAGCATCTTCGTCGGCGGCGCCTTCGGCTCGTCGGTGGCGAGCGCGGTGTACGAGCATGGCGGCTGGTTGTGGATCGTGATTGTCGGCAGCGCATTCCCGCTGCTGGCGCTGGTGCGTTTTTTGAGTGTTTCGCAAAAGGGTCTGTTGGCAACGGCCTAGAAACTTGAAAGCACTGTCGGATTACTGATCCGACAGTGCTCGATGCTCAATGCCGAACCAGTTTTTCCATGGCAGCGTCCGCCAGAAAGGATGAACGGCTTTTGACATTGTGCTCCCGCACATAGCGGTCGATCCGCTGGATGACATAACCGGGCAACGTCACGTTCACCTTCTCGGTCTTGCCCATGTACGGCGAGATGTCCAGCTCGAGCATGCCCCAACCCATGTCGGCAAACTCCGGGTTGTTGCGATGGGTGGCCGCCGAGGTCGGCATCGGAATCGAATCACCATCCGCCGCAATCTCCTGCAGCATGATGTGGGCAATCTCGACGGCTGCGTTGTAGGCATCCTCAAACGTATCCCCGGCCGTTACCGCGCCGGGAATATCGGGGATCTGAATCCCGATGGCGGTGTTCTCATCGCCCCACTCGATGCAGATTGGGTATTGCATTGTGAAATTGCCCCGCCCATTGAAATAACTCTAGAGATGCCTTTAGTAGCCTGCGGAAGGTTGTGACACAACGTTGGTTGTTTTGCAGGATGTTTTGACTACCTGTCGGCGGTGTTTCCCACGGGCAGGCTGGCCAGTGTCAAGGCGCGGGCGTTTGTTGAATATGTACAGGGGTTGTTGGCGAAAAAGCCATAGAACCCACACTCATTTCGTTTATTGCGATTTTCGCTTATTTCGAATAACGTTCCCGGCATTACTCATTCCCAAAGCCGGACTCGCCATGTCGACCGTTATTCATCCCTCCATCAGCCTCCCCGTAGAACGCGAAGTCAAAGCCGCCATTGAAGGACAGCGCGCCCTGGCCGCTTACCTTGCGACCCATTTCGAGACTCAGCACATCCAGATTTTCGACGAGAAGAACGAAGCTCATCGCGTCGAACTGCCCACCTCGGCCCTGCGCCTGTTGATCAACATTCTGGCGGAGCTGGCAGCCGGCAACGCGGTGCAGGTCGTACCGGTGCATGCCGAATTGACCACCCAGGAAGCCGCGGACCTGCTCAACGTCTCACGTCCACACCTCATAAAACTGCTGGAAAGCGGCGAGTTGTCCTACCACAAAACAGGCAAGCACCGACGTGTGCGCTTTGCCGATCTGATGGACTATAAGAACCGGCGCACCAGCGCCAGCGAGCAGGCAATGGCGCTTCTCGCAGAGCAAGCTCAAGCGTTAAGGACAGGATACGAGTGAGGCATTCTTCTTTCACTGCTGTATACGATGCATGCGTCTTGTACCCCGCCCCCTTGAGAGACTTCCTCATGTGGCTTGCCCTCTCCGGACGATTTCGGGCGCGATGGACCCTGGAGATTCACCGCGAATGGAAACGCAATCTGCTGAAGAACCGCCCTGACCTGACGATGGAACAGCTGGATCGTACGTCTGGCCTGATGGATCAAGCGATACCCGACGCCTGTGTCTATGACTATGAAGACCTGATTGCCGGCCTCACCTTGCCCGACTGCGATGATCGTCATGTTCTAGCGGCGGCCATCCGCTGCGGCGCAAGCGTGATAGTGACGTTCAACCAGAAAGACTTTCCCTGCAAATCGCTGGAGCCTTTCGGCATCGAAGCGCAGCATCCGGACGAGTTCGTCGACAACCTCTTTGGGCTTGATCCGGCAGCAGTGGTTGCAGCGGCCCAAAAACAGCGTCGGCAGCTGAAAATGCCTGCCATGGACGTCGAACCCTTTCTTGATCTACTGCAACGACAAGGCCTGATTAAATCGGCCCAGGCACTCAGCAGTTATCACACGATCCTTTAAAAACTCATCACCCCAGACAGCAAAACGGCGATCCAAAGATCGCCGTTTTTCTTTACTCCCCAAACTGCTTGCCCAGCCCCGCCGGTACACCGTGGATGTTGGTTTCTTCCCACGGGCCGTTCGGGCTGATCGAGCGGCTCCAACCGTTGTTCCAGCGGTAGTAGGTGCGCTGGCGGTAGAAGGTGTTGGGCTGGTCATCCAGCACGTATACGCCCAGCTTCTGGTCCCAGTGGCTGTTGCCGCCCGGTGGTGGGGCGAAGCTTGCCGAGGTGCGTGGGGCGGGTTTCGCGGGTTTGGCCGGGATGCCCGGTTTGCCCGGCGTCGGACTGGTCGACGGGGTCGGGCTGGGTTGTGACGGCGGGATTGGCGGCAGCCTTGTGGTTGGCTCCGGTCGTTGCACCGCACATGCGCTCAAGCCCAGGGCCAGTGTGAGGACTGTGATTCGGGCGATGGCGTTCATGGCGGTGCTTTCCTGTTGGTTCCGGCTATTTGTCCGGGCTGTCGATGGTCAGTGTCTGCGTCGCGGTGGTGCTGCTGGCCAGAGGCCCGCTGCGGCCGACCCACTCACCGGCGGTCGGTTGACCGGCTCGGGAGATGCGCGCAACCAGTTGGACTTCGGGGAAGTTCGACAGTTTCAACTGCGGCATCATTGCGTCGGCATCGCCCAGTTCGACGGTCACCGGCAGGTCAGCAACGGTCAGTCGTCTGGCGGCCAACGGTGCTGGAGGGCCGGACACTGCGCGGGCGAAGATGAACACGCTGTCGCCCGGCTGCACCTTGCCCTTGAGCTCGGCGGCCAGATCGACGCTGACCTTGAGCAGCGCGGTTTTCGCGACCGGAGCCTGAGCTACCTTGCCGCCGCTGGCCTCAAGTTTTTCAGTGGCGCGGGCGATGCCGCCTTGAAGGGCCTCGCGGGATTTGTCGTTCGCTGGCAGTTGCTCCAACAGACGGTTCCAGTAGTCGATGGCTTGCTGATAGCGCTCGCCTTCGAAAGCGGCGATCCCCAGCAGACCGAGGCTGGTGACTTCTTTCGGATCAGCCTTGAGTGCTTCGTCGGTCAGGGCCTGAATCTTGTCCGACCACTTCTTGCCATCGGCGAAGTACTGCGCCTGCGCCCACTGGCCGAGCAGTTCCGGCTGACGACCGGCCAGGTTGGCGGCGCGTTCGAACATCTTCGCCGCGTCCGCCGGCCGATCCTGAGCCATGTAGGTACGACCGAGGAAATACACGCCTTCGGCGGAATCCGGTTGCGCAGCCACAGCGCGCTCCAGGCGTCGTGTCATCTCTTCCATCGACTGCGGTGCCTGGGAAAACTCCCGGGTCAGTTCGACTTTGTCGGCGGCACCGAAATGCATATAGAGGCCCAGGCCCAACAGCGGCACCAGCACGGCCGCCAGCAACGGCAATGGTTTGCCCAGACGCGAGACCCGCGCCGGCGCCACGCCTTCGGTGTCGGCCAGCAGTTCCCGCGCCGCTTCGGCACGGCCGCTGTCCATTTGCGCGGCGTCGAGCACGCCTTCAGCCTGCTGCGATTGCAACTCGGCGACACGCTCCTGATACAGCGCAACGTTCAAGGCAGTCCGGTCCTCTTCACGCTGGGCGCGACGCTCACGCAGAACGGGGATCAGCAGAAAACTCAGGGCGACCAGAAGCAACAGCCCTGCGGCAAGCCAGAAATCAATCATTCTTGGTTTTTATCCAACAGTTGGTCGAGGCGCTGACGCTCTTCAGGGGACAGCGATTGCGGAGTCTCGGCGCGTTGCCCGCGACGGCGGCGGACGATCACGGCGATGACGACAAAACCGCCGAGCAACAATCCGGCCGGGCCAAACCACAGCAGCGCAGTCTTGGCATTCAGCGCCGGTTTGTAACGCACGAAATCACCGTAGCGGTCGACCATGAAGTCGATGATCTGCTGATTGTCCTTGCCCTCGCCGAGCATGCGGAAAATCTCTTTGCGCAGGTCGGCGGCAATCGGTGCGTTGGAGTCGGCGATGTCCTGGTTCTGACACTTGGGGCAGCGCAGTTCCTTGGTCAACTCACGGAAACGCTCGCGATCGCCTTCTTTGGCGAACTCGTAGGTGTCGATGGCGGCGTGGGCAACACCCGCCAGGCTCAAGCCCAATACCACAGCAGCGATAAAGCGCTTCATGGCTTGGCCTCATCCACCAGCGCCTGATACTTGGCCGCCAGTTTTTCGCGCCAGACCTGCTCGTCGATCACGCCGACGTACTTGTCGCGGATGATGCCCTTGGCGTCGATGAAGAAGGTTTCCGGCGCGCCGTACACCCCGAGGTTCAGGCCCAGGGAGCCTTCGTCGTCACGGATGTCCAGTTGATACGGATTGTGGAACTCGGCCAGCCACTTCAAGGCATCGGCGTTGGTGTCCTTGTAGTTGATGCCGTAGATCACCACGCCACGCTCGGCGAGTTTGTTCAGCACCGGGTGCTCGACCCGGCAGGAAATGCACCAGGTACCCCAGACGTTGACCAGTGCCGGTTTGCCGAGGATGTCAGCCTTGGTCAGGGTCTTGTCGCCCTGCACCGCCGGCAGGGAAAACTCCGGGAATGGTTTGTTGATCATCGCCGACGGCAGCTCCGCCGGATCCAGGTACAGACCGCGATAAAGAAATACGGCCACCAGCAGGAAAATCGCCAATGGCACCAGCATCAACCAACGTCTCATGCAGCGGCTCCTTCCATGCCCAGCGCTTCACGCACCTTGGCTTTGACCTTGACCCGGTAGCGCCGGTCCAGCGCTGCCAGCAGACCGCCCAACCCGGTCAGCAGACCGCCGAACCAGATCCAGCGCACGAACGGTTTCACATGCACCCGTACCGCCCAGGCGCCATCGCCCAGCGGTTCCCCCAGAGCAACATAGAGGTCACGGGTGAAACCGGCGTCGATCCCGGCTTCGGTCATCATCGAACTCTGTACGGTGTACAGGCGTTTTTCCGGGTGCAGCACGCTGACTTCGCGGCCATCGCGGATCACCCGGATGGTGCCTTTGTCAGAGGTAAAGTTCGGACCTTCGAAATGCTTGGCGCCTTCGAACACGAACTGATATCCGGCCAGCTCCATCGACTCGCCCGGCGCCAGACGCAGGTCGCGTTCGGCACTGTTCTGGCTAGACAACACCACGCCCAAGGCGCAGACGGCAATGCCGAGGTGGGCGAGTTGCATGCCCCAGTAGCTGCGGGTCAGGGTCGGCAGGCCTTTGATCAGGCCTTTGTGGCGAGTCTTGTCGAAGATGTCGCGCACACCGGCCAGCAACACCCAGGCCGCGAGCAGGAACGTCGCCAGCACCGCCCAGTTGAAATCGCCATAGGCAACGCCGGCCACCACGGCCAGCGCCACGCTGCCCAGCAGCACCGGAGTGAGCATGCTCACCAGCCACTTCACCGGGGTGTCTTTCCAGCGCACGATCACACCGACCGCCATCACCACCATCAGCAAGGCCATCAGCGGAATGAACAACGCGTTGAAATACGGCGGGCCGACCGACAGTTTGGCGCCACTGATGGCATCGAGAATCAACGGATACAGCGTGCCGAGCAGGATCATCGACGCGGCCACCACCAGTACCAGGTTGTTGCCCAGCAGCAGGGTTTCCCGCGACCACAGGTTGAAACCGACCTGGCTCTTGACCACCGGGGCGCGCAGCGCGAACAGCGTCAACGAACCACCGACCACGAACAGCAGGAAGATCAGGATGAACACACCGCGCTCAGGATCGGAGGCAAACGCATGCACCGACGTCAGCACGCCGGAACGCACAAGGAAGGTACCGAGCAGGCTCAGGGAGAACGCGGCGATCGCCAGCAACACCGTCCAGCTCTTGAACACGCCACGTTTCTCGGTGACCGCCAGCGAGTGAATCAGCGCCGTGCCCACCAGCCAAGGCATGAAGGAGGCGTTTTCCACCGGGTCCCAGAACCACCAGCCGCCCCAGCCGAGTTCGTAGTAAGCCCACCACGAACCAAGAGTGATGCCGATGCCGAGGAAGGCCCAGGCGACGATGGTCCATGGACGCGACCAGCGCGCCCACGCCGCGTCGAGACGACCGCCGAGCAGTGCGGCGATAGCGAAGGCGAAGGCCACCGAAAAACCGACGTAGCCCATGTACAGCATCGGCGGATGGACGATCAGGCCGATGTCCTGCAGCAGCGGATTGAGGTCACGACCGTCGGCCGGGATCTGCGGCAGGATCCGCGAAAACGGGTTCGAGGTGAGGATCAGGAACAGCAGGAAACCGGTGCTGATCATGCCCATCACCGCCAGTACGCGGGCGAGCATGACTTGTGGCAGTTGCCGGGAGAACACCGACACCGCGAAGGTCCAGCCACCGAGGATCAACGCCCACAGCAGCAACGAACCTTCGTGGGCGCCCCACACGGCGCTGAACTTGTAGTACCACGGCAGCGCGCTGTTGGAGTTCATCGCGACGTAAGCCACGGAGAAATCGTCGGTCATGAAGGCGTAGGTCAGGACGCCGAAGGCAAACAGCAGAAACGCGAACTGCCCCCACGCCGCCGGCTGGGCGAGGCCCATCCACAGACGGTCGCCACGCCAGGCACCGAGCAATGGCACCACGGCCTGCACCAGCGCGAAACACAGCGCCAGGATCATGGCCAGATGGCCCAACTCCGGAATGAAAATGCTGGATGTCATCGATCAACCCTCCTTCGCAGGGGTTGGCGCGGATTGACCGCTGTCCTTCAGTGCTTTGGTCACTTCAGGTGGCATGTATTTTTCGTCGTGCTTGGCCAGCACTTCATCGGCGACCACGACGCCATCGGCGTTGAGCTTGCCGAGAGCGACGATGCCCTGCCCTTCGCGGAACAGGTCCGGCAGGATTCCACGATAGGTGATGGTCACGGACTTGTTGAAGTCAGTGACCACGAATTTGACGTCCAGAGAATCCGAGGAACGTTGCAGCGAACCTTTCTCGACCATGCCGCCGGCGCGGATGCGGGTGTCCTGCGGTGCTTCGCCGTTGGCGATCTGGGTCGGGGTGTAAAACAGGTTGATGTTCTGCTGCAGGGCGCTCAAGGCCAGGCCGACGGCAGCGCCGACCCCGACCAGAATCGCCAGAATGATGATAAGACGCTTTTTGCGCAGCGGATTCACTTGCCGTTCTCCCGGCGCAGACGACGCGCCTCTTGTTGCAGATACCGCTTGCGGGCCAGGATCGGCGCCGCCACGTTGAGGGCCAGCACCGCCAGACAAATGCCGTAGGCCGACCAGACATACAGGCCATGATGGCCCATGGCGAGGAAGTCGCCGAATGAAGCAAAACTCATCGAGCGGCCTCCAGGCTGTTCTGTACTTCTTCTTTCACCCAACTGGCGCGGGCTTCGCGCTTGAGCACTTCAAGGCGCATGCGCAGCAACAGCACAGCGCCGAAAAAACAGTAGAAACCCAGCACCGTCAACAACAGTGGCAGCCACATTTCGGCGGGCATCGCCGGTTTTTCGGTGAGGGTGAAGGTCGCCCCCTGGTGCAGGGTGTTCCACCACTCCACCGAGTATTTGATGATCGGAATGTTGATCACGCCGACGATAGCCAGCACCGCACAGGCCTTGGCGGCGCTGTCGCGATTGCTGATGGCGTTGCCCAGGGCGATCACGCCGAAGTACAGGAACAGCAGAATCAGCATCGAGGTCAGCCGCGCGTCCCAGACCCACCACGAACCCCAGGTCGGCTTGCCCCAGATCGCCCCGGTGACCAGCGCCACGGCGGTCATCCACGCGCCGATCGGGGCGGCGCATTGCAGGGCGACGTCGGCCAGTTTCATCTTCCACACCAGCCCGACCACACCGCACACCGCCAGCATCACGTAGATCGACTGGGCGAGCATCGCGGCGGGAACGTGGATGTAGATGATGCGAAAGCTGTTGCCTTGCTGATAGTCCGGCGGCGCGAAGGCCAGGCCCCAGATGACGCCAACGGAGATCAGCAGCAACGCTGCGATGCTCAGCCACGGCAGGAACTTGCTGCTGATGCCGTAGAACCACTTGGGCGAGCCGAGCTTGTGAAACCAGGTCCAGTTCATACTGTTTCCATCACGGGTGCCGCTCATCGGTGTGAGCGGTCTCAGGGTCTTTACTGGTCAAATTTTGACCAGACCTCATTATTCGCCGACGCTGATCTTCAGGCCAGCAGCTATTGCAAAGGGTGTCAGGGTTATCGCCAGGGCGGTCAGGCTACCAAGCCACAACAGATAACCCGTCGCCGGCATGCCCTGCAGTGCCGCCTGCAAGGCGCCACTGCCGAGGATCAACACCGGGATGTACAACGGCAGAATCAGCAGCGCCAGCAACAGGCCACCGCGTTTCAGACCGACCGTCAGCGCCGCGCCCACTGCGCCGAGCAAGCTCAGCACCGGTGTACCCAGCAACAACGAAAGCAGCAATACCGGCAGACACGCAGCCGGCAACCCGAGCATCAACGCCAGTAACGGCGAGAGCAAAACCAGTGCCAGCCCGGAAAAAAGCCAGTGTGCCAGCACCTTGGCCAATACCAGAAGTGGCAGGGGGTGCGGCGAAAGGACCCACTGTTCAAGGGATCCGTCTTCGAAATCACTGCGGAAAAGCCCGTCCAGCGAGAGCAGGACCGACAAGAGTGCCGCCACCCAGACTAACCCCGGGGACAAGTTTTGCAATACTTGAGTTTCCGGTCCGACGGCCAGCGGGAACAGCGCGATGACGATGGCGAAGAAAATCAGAGGATTGGCCAGCTCCGCCGGGCGACGGAACAGCAGTCGGGATTCACGGGCAACCAGCAGGCCGAAGACACTCATACTGCCCAGTTCCCCAGATCGATGTCGCGATAACCGGCCGGCATCCGGCTCAGCGTGTGGTGGGTGGTGAGCACCACCAGGCCTCCCCGTTCGCAGTGCCCGGCCAGATGTTCTTCAAGCTGCGCCACGCCTTGTTTGTCGAGGGCGGTGAACGGCTCATCGAGAATCCACAGCGGCGGGCTGTCGAGGTAAAGGCGCGCCAACGCCACACGGCGCTGCTGACCGGCAGACAGGCTATGACAGGGAACATCCTCGAAGCCGCGCAATCCAACCGCCGCCAGTGCCTGCCAGATCGCATCGCGTTCGGCGGGTTGATGCAGGGCGCAGAGCCAGGCGAGGTTTTCTTCCGGGGTGAGCAAGTCCTTGATCCCGGCGGCATGGCCGATCCACAGCAGGTTGCGCGCCAGTTCGCTGCGTTGCTCGGCCAGGGGCTGACCGTTGAGCAGCACCTGACCGTCGGTTGGTTGCATCAGGCCGGCCAGCAGGCGCAAGAGACTGGTTTTGCCGCTGCCGTTGGGACCACTGATCTGCACCATATCGCCACTGGCCAGTCTCAATTCGAGATTTTCGAAGAGCAGTCTGAGATCGCGCTCACAGGCGAGGCCAACGGTTTGCAGGACAGGGCTGGTCAAGGGTTCACGGGCCTTATACGGTTCAAGTCGGCTCTGGGGCGGCCGTTAAAGAGTTGCAGCATAAATGCAATGACGGCTCAATCCAGAGAGCTGCGTCAAACAATTGCTATGTTTTTTTGAACGAACGGAAGGACGGGCGGCATTATACATGGCGTCTCCCCCTCTCCCGAGTGCATTTTCCTCAGGTTGTGTCCGCGTATGACAGGCGAAATGAACATCCTCCCGCTCCCGCAGCCCACACCAGCGAACTCACGTTTGCAGGTCAGCGGTGAGCTGCTCAAGCTGTTGACGCCGATGGACGGACTGATTGCTGCCGGCCAGAGTGCCAAGGCCGAGGTGTTGTCGCTCAAACCGGCGGACCAGGCCTTTCAGGTGCTGCTCAAGGTCACCCTCGACGGCGGCCGTCAGACCACCGTGCAGGCAACCAGCCCCCTGCCGCTGCCGCAAGGCACCAACCTGGCCGTCACCCAGCCGTCGGCGGGCAACCTCGCTGTCACCGTGCAACAGGCCATCGCCACGGCTGTCGCTACCCTCACCCGCATCGACACCGCGCAATTGCCGGTCGGCACACTGCTGCAAGGCAAAGTGTTGACGAATCAGGCGTTGCCGCAGGTGCCGGGACAACCGACGGTGTTCCGCTGGACGGTCAGCCTGCTCAACACCGTGTTGAGCGGCAGCACCCTGAGCATCGACAGCCCGCAACCGTTGCGCATCGGCACCTTGCTGTCGGCGCTGGTACAGGATTCCCAGACCCTGAAATTCCTGCCGCTGAGCAATCGCCAGGAACAATTGGCGGTGAGTCAGCAACTGGTCAGCCAACAAAGCCGCCAGGGTTCGCTGGACGGTTTGTTGAAAATCCTCCAGAGCCTGCCACCCGCCGACGATCAGACCTCCACTGATCTGCGCGCAGCCGTGGACCGGCTGCTGGCCAACCTGCCAGACGTCGAGCAACTGACCACGCCCAAAGGCCTGGCCCAGGCACTGCTCAACAGCGGCGCGTTTCTTGAAGCCAAGTTGTTGACCGGGCAAAACCCGACGCTGACCCCGGACATGAAAGCCGATCTGCTCAAGCTGATCGCGCAACTCACCCCCGGCCTGCCCGGCAATACCAATCTGAATGCGATCATCGCCGCCAATACCCTGGCCCAGGCGATGCCGAGCTTCGTGCGCAATGCCCTCGGCATGCTCGGCCAGGTCAGCGCCAAACCGGTGCCGAGCAGCTTCCCGCTGCCCGATCGGCTGCTGCAAAGCCAGGAAGGTGAAGGTGACCTGGAACACCTGCTGCGCCTGGCCGCCGCTGCTGTTTCACGTCTGCAAAGCCATCAACTGTCGAGCCTGGAACAGACCGGCGTGACCGACGACGGGCGCCTGCTCAGCACCTGGCAGCTGGAAATTCCGATGCGCAATATGCAAGACATCGTGCCGTTGCAGGTCAAGTTCCAGCGCGAAGAGGCTCCCCAAGAAGAACAGCAGAGCGATCGCCGTGACAGTGAACGCGAAACCAAACAGCAACTGTGGCGCGTCGATCTGGCGTTCGACATGGAACCGCTTGGGCCGATGCAGATTCAGGCGCAACTGATCAGTGGCAGCCTGTCGAGTCAGCTATGGGCCGAACGGCCGTACACTGCCGACCTGATCGAAACCAATCTGGCCGCACTGCGTCAGCGCTTGCTGGATCGCGGGCTCAACGTCGGCGATCTCGACTGCCACCTCGGCACCCCGCCGCAAGGCAACCAAACCCGTCTCGAACACCGCTGGGTCGACGAAACCGCATGAATGACTCCACTGCCCCACGCCAGGCCATCGCCCTCAAGTACGACGGCAGCCACGCCCCGACCCTTACCGCCAAGGGCGACGACGAACTGGCCGAAGAAATCCTGCGCATCGCCCGCGACTGTGAAGTGCCGATCTACGAAAACGCCGAGCTGGTGAAGCTGCTGGCGCGGATGGAACTGGGTGACAGCATCCCGCAGGAGCTGTACCTGACGATTGCCGAGATCATTGCGTTTGCCTGGAACCTCAAGGGCAAGTTCCCGGCGGGACAGGACCCGAATGCACCGATGGTCGAGAAGGACATCACCGACCGCGGCGACGATTACTGAGGTTTTGAAGGCCCCTTCGCGAGCAAGCCCGCTCCCACATTCGACCGCGATCCTATTGAAGG
>NZ_JBSVWF010000031.1:0-74038 GCF_054071635.1 Pseudomonas sp. SDO52101_S400
CTCCACGCTGACTGGCGGCGACGACTCCACGCTGACTGGCGGCTACGACTCCACGCTGACTGGCGGCGAAAAAGCCGAATTGCGCGTCCGCAAGTGGTGCAGCAAAACAGAACGCTACCGAACTTACAACGCCTATGTTGGCGAGGATGGAATCGAGCCAGAAATCGCCTACCGCCTGGACGAGAACAACAAATTCGTGAAGGCCTAACTCTCCGTCGTCCGCCGTACGCAACGGCCCGATATCTCTCTGGGGAAACTCGTTTAGAGAGGGTATTGGGTTGTGATCTGAATGCGCAGGCTGATGCGTTGATAGCGGCTACAGCAGCCCCAGTTGCTTGGGAAACTCTTGAAAAGACGCCGTTTAAAAGTCTGTAAAGCAACCAGACTAAAAAGTCGGAGATCAGCACCGGCTAGATCACAACCCAATACCCACCCCGCAACGCAAGGAGAAGAGCATGAAGCGATGTCGCCAATCTAAATCTGATATCTGAATCCAGGACGCCGGGCGTTGAGCCACTGAAGTTTTAAACCAGCTGATGGGTATACCGCCCCAGCCTTGGAACCATACACGGAGGATTTTCAGCCATGTAACAGACAGCCAAGCCCTCCATCAGGAGGCAAACATCCCCTGACGTAGGGAGGTCTACTTCAGGAATAAAGCCCGGTCAGTGATCGGGATTTTTATTGCGTCATTGCTGGAGATAATCGCCATGGAAAAGCTTCAGGTCAGAACTGAGTCAGGATGGGCGTACGTGATGTGTGCAATCGGCAAAGCTCGGGTTGAAACGACGGAGCTCAGAAAAAATGCGCTACCTCGCAACTGTCCAGAACTTGCCTATGCAATCTTGAGTGAGTTTGAGAAAACTTTCCCTGATCGCCAATTCAGGCTGGTATCGCAGCCATGAAACGCACAGCCCCACCCCTCCCCCGAAAGCCCCGCCCCGACGTCCACGACTGCGCCAAAGGTCGGATGCATGATGCACCGAGGAAAATAGTTACCACTATGCCGGGCGGGTATATCGCCTAACCCTAAACACTGGAGGTCGCCATGAGCGATTCAAGCAGGACTGTCATCTGTCCAGATTGCTCAGGTGACGGAAAAGAAACGTGTCACAACCCTGACCACGGTTTTCTCGGTGCCCTCGGCTTCCACGAAATCGGGCGCATTGGCTGCCCATGCTGCGGCCATGACCCGCAGCACAAAGTGGTTAAAGGGGGCTGTTGCGATACCTGTTCTGGATCTGGTCGAGCCACTGTTGACCAAGCGCAAGAATTCTGCGGTGACGAGTTCGAAGATCGCATGTTTCTGCTTGCATACCCATAACCCGCCACTCTGGAGGCGATCATGAACGCATTTGCTGCAGCGCAGTCCCGCTGGGACAACATGAGTCCTGCTGACACATCAGCCCGCGACGAGGCCGCTGATGAGTGGGCCTACAACGCAGCAGAACAATTGGTACTTGGCTGTGATGTTGTAATTCGTACTCGCCGCCAGACGAAGGTGATCAGTTATGCCGACTTTCTAGGCGCGGTCCAAGCGCAGCTGAATCAGCGCCAGATCAATGGAGAGGACGACGAAGACAGCTTCGCGCAACTAGTGATAGCCGCACTCCATGGTGGCAGTGGCAAAGAATTCGCGCAGAGGCTGCTCGGCCCGAAAGATCCTCATGAGATAGCGCTTGAGATGACCGCACCATGGTTCGACCTCGCCATGGAACAGGCCGCAGAGGAGTTCTACTAGTGAGCCCGTACATCGCCATCGACGAAGACCTAGACGAACTCAGCCACGCCGGCTGCCCGGACAAGTACGAGATCCTGGTACTGCGCAACATCACGGCCTTCTTCACCGCCAAGGCCATAACCGAAGAAGAATTCGACCACTACTGCAAACGGCTGAACGCGATCGTCGCGAACCGGCCAAGGAGTGCGGCATGACGATCATCGCCACCGATTACAAAGCAATGAACAGAGCCCTGACGAATCAGGGCTTTTTTCTGGTCGCCGATCTGCCACGGCGCATTCAAATTCAGACCAGGCGCGGCATGCTGGTTGCGAGAATCTCATGAAAACACTTATCGCCTTACTCGCATTACTGGCCATCGCCGGCTGCGAGCCAACGGAAGACAGTATTCAGCGCAGCAAGGCTGAACCGATCACCTACAAAAGTAGTGGGCGGTTCAAGGTTGATCGTGTCGGGGTCTTTTATGACGCGCTGTCCTACAACGAAAAGCGCGGCATCTACGTCATCACTGATACCGAAACGAATCAGGAATTCGTCGGCGTGAGCGGTGTTGGAATATCTGAACTGGCAGCTCATCAGGTTGGCAAGACTCGCCGATCTGACGAGCGTTAAAGGTGAAGTCATGAAACGCCTAGCCACCCGCGTCTACACCTTCCGCGAACTCATGAAGCGACTGGACTCCGATGTTTTCTACGTTGTCGAGTCTGAAGAAGAACCAGATCAGCACTTCACCTTCGTGCCGATCCAGTACAAGGGGAAATGAGATGAAGCCAATCTTCTGGATTCTCGCCTTCGGCCTCTGCGTCCTGATGCTTCAGTACAGCCTGTTCAAGGAGAACGGCGAACCTCGAAGCCTTCCTGCTATGGCGGTGGCGAAATGAGCCGCTATCAGCGCGCTCGCCGCCTGTATGTGTGGCGCGGCTCAGCCATCGTCCTCCTCGGCACAACTTTCGTAATGCTGGCCAGCGCATACGTCGGTCAGCTCACTCAATAACCCGAACTCACACGCCGCCTGCATGGCGGGGAGAGCCGTCATGTCCGATAAAAACATGAGCATCTGGGAGAAGGTCGAGAAGACCGATACCCGATATACCAAAGACGCCAAAGTCGGCGGCCAACAGATCACCAGTCTGAACGGCACGGCGATGATCATGAAGGCCACCGAGGTATTCGGCCCGGCTGGCATCGGCTTCGGCTGGAAGGTGCTGGAAGAACGCTTCGACAAGGGCGCTGAAATCTTCGTCGGCGAGGGCGAAAAGCGAGCAAGCCTTGGTTTCGAGCTCAACCACACCGTGAAAATCTTGTTTTGGATCAAGCAGGACGGCGAGCGCGGCGAGTTCGAACAGTACGGCTGCACGCCATACCTCTACAAGTCGAAGTACGGCACCACGACGGACGGAGAAGCACCGAAAAAGTCCCTCACCGATGCCATCAAGAAATCCCTGTCGATGCTTGGCTTCAGCGCCGACGTGTTCCTTGGCCTGTTCGACGACAAAGATTACGTAAGTGCACTGGTCGACGAGCAGACGATTGAACAGGCCGAGGACAAGGCGGTCGAAGAAGAGCGCCAGAAGCAAGAGCGCCTTGACTACATCGCCTCGGTCATCCAGTCGCTGAAAGACGCCAAGACACCTAAAGAACTCAAGGCCTTCCATGACGTCGCCGTCCGCCGGCTGACGCTGCGCAATGACACCAAGGCTGTCACCCGCATCGTCCGCGAGTACGACGAACAAAAAGCCCGTTTTGAGGAGCAAGCAGCATGACACAGCTCTATCACATCACCGAGCAGTACAAGGAGCTTTCAGCGCTCGCCGAGACTGCTGACGAAGATCTGGCCGTCGCCCTGCGCGACACCATGGAAGGAATCGAAGGCGAGTTCCAGGAAAAGGGCAAGGCCATTGCCATGGTTGCTCTGAACATCGACGGCGACCTTGAAGCAATTCAGTCTCAGATTGATCGTCTGACTGAGCGCAAGCGGGTCATCACCAACCGCCGGGAAAGCCTGAAAGAGTACCTGCGCACGAACATGGAAGCCTCGGGGATCACCAAGATCACCCACCCGCTGTTCACCATCACCTGCGGCAAGGGCAAGCCCATCGTTGTCATCGACGATGAGAAGGCCATTCCGGACGACTACGTCAATGTCAAGGTGACCAGCGCTCCGGACAAAGCCGCGATTGCCAAGGCGATCAAGGACGGCATTGAAGTGCCGGGCGCCCATACCGAAATCGGCAAAAGCTCAATCAGCATCAAGTGAGGCCGCCATGAACGCCTACATCAGCAACGATCTGAACATGATCAAGGAGCTAGACCCAATGCGTCATGAGCTGGCCCTGCTGCAAGCGGACTGGCTTGAAAAAGGAGGGACTATTGAGGTGCTGGCCGGGCCGAGCTTTCAGCCACTGCCGAAGCGACATGAGCCGCCGCCACGGAAGAAGGTGGCCCAGCCGCAGCAAAAGCCGGCAGAACCCTGGTTCGACAAGTTCGCACGCCGAGAAATTGAACGAGAAGAACGCGCCAAAGCACGCGCCGCCGAAAAACAGGCCGAGATAGACCGTATTCGCGAAATTGCAGCAAAATCGACCATGGCCGAAGCCGTCGAGCGAACCGGAATGAATCGAGGCACTCTGTTCCGGATCGCCAAGAAAGGCGGCTTCAACTTCATACCGGTCAGCAGTGCCGACTACAAGAACTTCAGAAGCAGAACGCCGGACGATGCCAAGGACGCGAAAGACGCCGAGCGAATTCTCGCATTCAAGGAGTTGGGCCTGACGCGAAATCAGGCACGCGAGAAAGTCGGATCGACCTACCGCAACTTCATCCGCCTACTCGACAAGTTCAACATCGACTATCCAAAGGCTTTTTCTAAGCCGGCTTTCTTCCCGAAAGCGCCGAAGCAGTAACCCATCCAACCTGCTGCATCCGGTTTCGGATGGCGGCGCCTGACTGGAAATAAACAATGACTCTCATCCGAATCGGGCGGATCGACTTATCTCGTCCGCGAATCAGAAAGCGCCGATTGAGCGCGATCAAGAAAAGCTTCCGGCTCGATGGTGGGCCAATCTCTCGCGCATGGCTCTGCACCCCTGGAACTCTTGTTTTTCAGCTCGGCGAGTGGCGCGGCTTCTACAACAGCAAAAACGAATGGGTGGCGATATGACGCCTTTTGAGTTCATCGAAAAAAACGTTCACGACGAGTTGCGCAAGCTGAAGTATCCGTAAGGTATTTGCTTCAGCGTGGCAAGGGACTCGATCGACTACTACAAGCAGCGCAGTGTTTTCAGCAAAAGCGCGGTGCTTGACGTGATCGCTTGGTCGAAGAGGCGCGCAAAGACTCTATCCAAATAATCCATTCCCTGGAGGCCTCATGTCATCCAAAGGAAAGCTCAAGGCTGGCTATTTGGAGCTGAACTACAGCTGCAGCATCTGTGGCCGACCGCGAAACAAGTGTCGCAACGATAAATGTTCGAAAGCCAGGCAGCAGGAACACGCTCGGAGGAATAGCCATGACAGCGAAACTGTCGCCTGACTCGATCGGGCTGATCTTCACCATGCACGCCGCCGGCCATGAGGTCGATGCAATCGCAGATGCGGCGGGATGCTCCTACCCAACCGTGGTGCGCTATCTGAACAACGCCGGGATTGTACTCGGCAACAAGGGTCGCAAGCGTGAACTCACCGACGACTACCTGAATATGGCGCTGGACATGCGCGCCCAGGGTAAAAAGTGGGACGACATCGAGGCGCACATTGGATTCTGCCGGCAGACATTCCAGACATGGATCAGGGCCTCGAGGGCTTCGGCATGATTACTCAATGCGTGATGTTCTGCGTCATGTTCGTTTGGCTACCACTCGGATGGTGGCTGACATGATCCCTCAAACCCTCTTCGCCATCTTCCTCGGCCTGGCCAACACTGGCCTTCCGCAACTTATTCAATGGGGTATTGAAAAATGGATGATGTGAAACAGTGCAAGCACGGTCGTAATTTCTGTGTTGATTGCCATATGTCTAGCGATCAGATGTACACGGCAGCTGAAGCACTTAAGCCTGAAAACCAACGCGTCTATCCAATCGGAACCGAACGCGACTGGCAGGCTGAACTCGACACCCAACGCCTGCGCGCCGATACGGCTGAGGCTGAGAACCGTATTCTGCGCCACAGCAACTCGTCGTTTCTTGAGACGGTTGCCAAGGTGTGTGACCTGCTCGGGATCGACCTTGACGACGCCAAGCATGCAGACGGCCAGCCTAGCGACGTTCTGTTCAGTCATGCAAAAGATCAGGCAGAGAAACTCGCCGCCGCCGAGCAGCGCATTTCGGGTCTGAAAGCGCGTTACAACTTCCTGAGCAAGGTTACGCCGTACAAATTCAGAAAGATGCAAGAGGCTGCATCAACGGACGGCGGCGACGTTATCTATTTTCATGCTGATCGATTTGACGCGCAGATTGACGCCGCCCTCAACCCCAACCCCGAGGCAGAAAGTCATGAGTAAGGAAAAACTGCGCGAAGGTCATGTACTGGTCGAGGTGGTTCGAGGCGTAGAAGGGAATTGTCTTTGCATCGGGGACTTCGATACAGGTGAGCGTGTTGCAGGGCCAAAGCCATGGGGCGGCGGCACGACAATCCATAAATTCCAAGTCAAGGCGTCAGATTTGATCCGTCTTGCAAAAGAGTACGAGGCAAAGCCATGACCAATAACCCAACGATTGACGGCGTGCCGCGCTGGTTACCTGGATGCGATGAGCCAAAAACGTTCAGCGATGCTAAAGGACAGCTTGCTGATGCTATGCGAATGGTAGCCCAGCTACAGGCGCGGGTTGCTCAACTTGAGGGCGAGAAAGAACTGATGTTGCGCGGAGCTGAGGTCTACAAAGAGCGCATCGCTGAGCTGGAGAATCTGCACGCAGAGGTGTATCAGGTTCTCGGCGCTCTCGATGCCTCTGAACAGGTTCTCGACAAGGTATCAGCCGCAGCAAATTCTGAACCAATTCCGGAAATCGAGCTGCTCCCGTACACCGCACCGCCAGCGCCGGTATCCGCCGAAATGGTTCGCCTGCTCACCCGGGCCGGGAAATACGCCCAAGGTGAATTCCGCGCCGAGATTGCTGCATGCCTGGAGAAGGTCAAGGATGCGCCGGTCGCGGTGGTGCCTGACGGTTGGAAACTGGTTCCAGTTGAACCAACCACAGCAATGATCGAAGCAGCCATTAATACCCCGGTCGAAGACACTGGTGATGACGAGGTCGACCAATCGCAAGATTACAAAAATATGTGGTGCTCCATGCTGAACTCCTGCCTCGACGCCACCGCTGCGCTGAATGGGCCAGCCAAATGA
This sequence comes from Pseudomonas sp. SDO52101_S400, assembly GCF_054071635.1. Lineage (NCBI taxonomy): Bacteria > Pseudomonadati > Pseudomonadota > Gammaproteobacteria > Pseudomonadales > Pseudomonadaceae > Pseudomonas > Pseudomonas sp. SDO52101_S400. The sequence goes on from NZ_JBSVWF010000031.1 coordinate 7,081, forward strand.
TCGCCCTCACCTGGTTCTACCTCGTCTACGTCCGCTGATTCATCCCTTCTGTTGTAAACCCCCCCCTACTCAACAGCCTGCCGGTGTACGGCGGGCGAGGAATTCGTATGTCTGAGAAAAATATCAAAGCCATCATGGACCAGGCCCAAGTGTTCGCCAGCAGTTGGTCAATGGTCGGCGGGCCATTCGCCGCCGACGATCAGCTCGAACGCGCTGAAGAGGAGAAAGCGGAACTGAAGAAACTCGTCACCGGCGCACTGGAGGGGTCGGTGAATGCCCCGCAGGACGTGGGCGAAATGATCCAGTCGTTACTGGCTTGGCACAAGCGGCAGGCCGACCAGGTACAGATGATCATCGATAACGCAAAGGAGGGTGTGACGCTGCAGCTCGGCATCGACGACCCTGTCGAGATTGCCCTAACAAAAGACATGGCCAAGGGATTGCGGATCGGTCTAGTGCTGGCCATCGAACGCCTCGGCAAGCTCCCGATCAGCGTCAGTCAGGACGACGATGACGAAATCGATCAGGGCGAAGACGAGTAGCCCACAACCACCTTCTGCCGACCCGCGCGGCACCGCCCAACCGGGCAAGGAAGTGCGTCATGTCTCATATCGAAGAAAGAGAGGGCCGGCTGTACGCGGCCGAAATGCTTGCGTCTGCCGTCTATATGCCGCGCTGCATGTTCGACGAGCGCGGGCCGGTGGAAACGATGGCCTGCAATCTTGAGCTGACGGCTCAGGTCAGGCCGGCGGACTACGCCAAGGGGATCAAGCAGGTTTTGGAGGTGGTTCGCCATGGCAACTGCTGAGCTGCACGGCCAGAAGATCAACCCGTTCGAGCAGGGTTACGCAGCATTCCTGCGCGGCGTCGACTTGAAGCAGAACCCGTTCGATGCAGAGAACGACCCTACCCCATATTCAAAGACACGCTGGGCCCAAGGCTGGAACAAGGCGCAACGTGAAGCGCGGAGGAAGATGGTATGAGCGAACACAAGCTACTTTCATGCCCATTCTGCGGCAGCTCCGAAGTAAGCATAGCGCTTTGGGTCGAATGCAATGGGTGCGGGGCATTTGGGCCCACTGCAAATGATGCCGGTCTGGATGCCTGGAACAAGCGCGCATCGCTTCCGCAGGTTATCCAGGCCATGCAAAACAACGGCGACCTGATTGCCTTGGAAGCCACGGTGGCCCAGCAGGCCAAGATGATCGAACACCTGCGCGGCGGTCTTGGCAACGAGCCACAACTGGTCAGCTACGCCGAAGATATGTCGACCTGCACGCTGACCACAGGCGACGGCACCGGTTACTTCTACGACCGCGTCGATCCTGACCAGCCAGCGCAGTACACCGCCGTAGACATGGCCAATGCGGCGCGGGACGAGCGGCGCGGCATCGCGGAAAACCTGATTGAGCGCCTCGCCACAGAATTTCCAGACAGCGAAACGATGATGACCGTGGAATGCTTCGCCGACTGGCTCGGCAAGGAGATGAAGTCATGACCGACCGCAGCGAATTGAAGCGACTGGCCGAGGCATTCCCAGACGATCTGGATTACGACAGCAACATCGAACCGTTCTTTAACGGGCCGTCAGGCGAGTCACTTGGCGGGGGCTCAACGGGGTTCTACTGCGTATACGGAGCGCCATTTGAAATTGATGGTGAACTGTACGATGGCCACACGTATGTCGAAACCTGCAAAGCCGACTTTGCGAAGTTCATGGTTGCGGCGCGCGGTGGAGTTCTTGAGCTGTTAGCTGAGAACGAGGTGCTGCGCAGAGCGCTGACCTACATCCGTAACACAACAGATGACTGGCACGTCGCCGAAAAGGCTGCCGACGCACTGGTCGATAGCGCGCGTAGGGAGTCGATGCCATGACAGACCACGAAGACCTCATGAAACGCTGCCAGCGCGGCGCCACGAACCTCAACGATGCCAACAACCTGCTGGCTGAGTGCTATGGGAAGCTGGGGAAGTTGGGGGCTGAGAACGAGGCGCTGCGCAAGGAGGTTTTAGAGCTTGAGGCCCAAAGGATTTATGAAAGCTGGGCACTTCACCCTGAATACGTTCCATGGGTAAAAAACGGGAATTCACTAAAACAGGACGAGGCTAGACGTTTGACTCGCGCAGCCATGAGCAAGGAGGGTTGAGATGAGTGCAGAACTTGCTCTTCTTCCGCGCTTCATCCGAGCCAAGAAGGCTCCGGCTTACCTGGGCATGTGCCGTGCGGTATTCGACGCCGAAGTGCGCCCGTACGTTCACGAATTCCCGATCGGCGAGCGCGGCGTCGGGTTCGACCGGCAGGAACTGGACGACTGGGCATCAGCATACGTCGAAGCCAAGTCGATTGATAAAAAGCGTGCGCCGGAGCAACAATTGCCCCGCAGCGAGCGCCAGGAAGGAGATAAACCATGGCGCGAAAATCGATCACAGGCCTCTCCCAAAGGAAAGGTATCTGGCATATCGACAAGAAGATCAACGGCGAAAGACTTTACGAAACTACTGGAACAACTGACCGGCAAGAAGCCGAGCGCTATCTGATTTTTAGGATGGAGCAGATTAGGCAGCAAAAGGTGTATGGCGTCAGGGAGGTAAAAACGTGGCGTGATGCGGCGATGAAGTTCCTCGTTGCGATCAAGGACCAGCCATCTTTCAAGCTTTCCGCGCACCATATTGCGCAGCTCGACCCATTCATTGGCGACATACCGCTCAATCATATTGATGACCAGGCCTTGGCGCCTTTCATCAAGGACAGGTTGGCGACTAAAAAGCTGGAGGACGGGACCATACAGAAGGGGGTCAGCAACAGGACGGTGAACATCTCGATAGAGCGTGTGGTTCGGGTGTTATCGTTGTGTGCCAGGAAGTGGCGAGATGATGAGCGAAGGCCTTGGCTGGATAACGTGCCGATGCTCACAAAGCTTGAAGAGAAGAAGTCGAGCCGCAAACCATACCCGATGTCATGGGAGGAGCAGTCGATCCTCTTTGGAGAGTTACCGGCTCACCTGCAAACGATGGCGCTGTTCAAGGTGAACACCGGCACGCGTGAGCAGGAAGTCTGCAAGCTGCGATGGGATTGGGAGATTTCGGTTCCGGAACTCGGGACCAGCGTGTTTCTGATCCCGGCGGACTTTGGTGGCAGACACGAACGGTCTGGAGTGAAGAACGGTGATGAGCGACTGGTCGTACTTAACAACGTGGCCAAGTCGATCATCGAAAAGCAGCGAGGCCTGAGTAAGGATTGGGTTTTCCCTTATAACGGAAACGCCATGCATCGGATGAATGACTCGGCTTGGAAGAAGGCGCGGGTGAGAGCGGCGAAACTCTGGCAGGAGGAAAACCTTCGCCCCGCTCACCAAGGTTATGCATCCATCAGGATTCATGACCTCAAGCACACATTTGGCCGGCGGCTTCGCGCAGCAGGCGTAACCGAGGAAGACCGTAAGGCACTTCTGGGTCACAAGAACGGCAGCATCACCAGTCACTACTCGGCCGCCGAGCTCGGGAATCTGATTGAAGCTGCAAACATGGTATCAGCAACCGATTCTCGCGGACCGGTACTTACAATATTGAAGAGGAAACAGGCTTGAAAAATCGAGTAGTCACGCAAATCTCACGCACATGAAAAAGGCCAATGCTGCGAACACTGGCCTAAGTCATTGAATTATATGGTCGGGACGGAGTGATTCGAACACTCGACCCCTAGCACCCCATGCTAGTGCGCTACCGGACTGCGCTACGCCCCGACTAGGCGTGAAACTCGTTCTCCGTCTCGAAGAACGCTCAAGAATATATCGCAAGCTTTTGAAAACTGGAAGTATTTAAAAGCAGGAAATTATTTCTTGAGAACCACCAGAACATCTTCGAGCTCGGCGATCATCTGGCGGATCATTTGCTTGTATTGGGTTGTGTCGTCTTTGGCTTCATCACCGGACAGTCGCAGACGTGCGCCGCCGATGGTGAACCCTTGATCGTAAAGGAGCGCGCGGATCTGCCGGATCATCAGCACGTCCTGTCGCTGATAATACCGGCGGTTTCCGCGGCGTTTGACGGGGTTGAGTTGAGGAAACTCCTGCTCCCAGTAGCGCAGCACGTGTGGTTTTACCGCACACAGCTCGCTGACTTCACCGATGGTGAAGTAGCGCTTGCCCGGGATGACGGGTAGTTCGTCGTTATGACTTGGTTCCAGCATAAGCCTCAACTCGGGCTTTCAACTTCTGCCCTGGACGAAAGGTGACCACACGGCGAGCCGTGATCGGGATTTCTTCCCCCGTTTTCGGGTTGCGGCCAGGCCGCTGGCGCTTGTCCCGAAGGTCGAAATTGCCGAAACCCGACAATTTGACCTGCTCGTTGTCTTCAAGAGCGTGCCTGATTTCCTCGAAAAACAGTTCGACCAATTCCTTGGCTTCCCGCTTGTTCAGGCCCAGCTCTTCATACAGACGTTCCGCCATCTCAGCTTTCGTCAAAGCCCCCATACGTCACTTCCTTAACGTGGCGTTCAACCTTTGTTCGAGCGAGGTGAGGATATTTTGCGTCGTCGAATTCACCTCATCGTCATTAAGAGTGCGCGATGGATGCTGCCAGGTCAAGCCAACTGCAAGGCTTTTTCTATCAGGATCAATACCTTTACCCTGATACACGTCAAATAGCCTGAGGTCTGTCAGCCATTCGCCTGCATTTTCACGGATTACGTCCAGTACAGCCGAGGCTGCAACGTCTTTGTGCGCAATCAGTGCAAGGTCACGACGCACTTCAGGAAAGCGCGACAACTCGTGGAATTTAGGCATTTTGCCCAACGCCACTTCAGCCAGAACCAGCTCGAAAACGAAGACCGGACGGTCGAGACCCAAGGACTTCGACAGTTCAGGGTGAATCGCACCGATAAAGCCGACCTCACGCCCTTCACGCTCGATGCGCGCGGTTTGACCCGGGTGCAGCGCCGGGTGCTTGCCCGGAGTGAAAGTGAACGAATCCAGCGCACCGGCAAAACCCAGCACCGCTTCCACGTCAGCCTTGACGTCGAAGAAGTCCACGGTATCGCGACCTTGCGCCCAGCCTTCCGGCAGACGGCTACCGCAGACCACACCGGCCAGCATCGGCTCTTGCTTCAGGCCATCCAGCTGACCAACGAAGCGCAGACCGCTCTCGAACAGACGGACGCGATCCTGCTGACGGTTGAGGTTATGCTGCAACGCCTTGACCAGACCCGGCCACAGCGACGAGCGCATGGCAGCCATGTCATTGGAGATCGGGTTCGCCAACAGCAGTGGTTCAACACCTGGGTTGAACAGCTCGAACTGTTTTGGATCGATGAAGCTGTAAGTGATCGCTTCCTGATAACCACGAGCGACCAGCAGACGGCGCAGCTCCGGCAGATCACTACGAGCTTCAGCCTTGGCTTGCGGCGCCAGACGAGCTTGCGGGTAACGAACCGGCAGACGGTTGTAACCGTACAGACGCGCCAGCTCTTCAATCAGATCGACTTCCAGACTGATATCGAAACGATGGCTTGGCACTTCTACGCGCCACTGCCCTGCTCCCTCGGCAGAAACTTTCAGACCCAAAGCGTTGAGCAGACGCTCGACTTCGGCCGAATCCATTTCCATGCCCAGCATCTGGGTGATGCGCTGGGCACGCAGGGTGATCGGCGCAATCGACGGCAGGTGCTGTTCGCTGACCGTTTCGATGATCGGGCCGGCTTCGCCACCGGTGATTTCCAGCAGCAGGCCAGTGGCGCGCTCCATGGCTTCACGGGCCAGTTGCCAGTCCACACCGCGCTCGTAGCGGTGCGAAGCATCAGTGTGCAGACCGTAAGAGCGAGCCTTACCCGCCACAGCGATCTGGTCGAAGAACGCACTTTCAAGGAATACGTCGCGAGTGGTCGCGGATACACCGCTGTGCTCGCCACCCATCACGCCGGCAATGGCCAGAGCGCGAGTGTGGTCGGCGATCACCAGCGTATCGCTACGCAGACTGACTTCCTGACCATCAAGCAGCACGAGCTTCTCGCCCTCTTCCGCCATGCGCACACGGATGCCACCATTGATTTCGGCGAGGTCGAAAGCGTGCAGCGGCTGACCCAGTTCGAGCATCACATAGTTGGTGATGTCGACCGCAGCATCAATGCTGCGCACTTCGGCACGACGCAGACGTTCAACCATCCACAGCGGCGTAGGTTTGGACAGGTCAACGTTGCGGATGACACGGCCCAGATAACGCGGGCAGGCGGCAGGTGCCAACACTTCGACCGAGCGCACTTCGTCGTGCACCGCAGGAACGGTCATCACCACCGGGCGAGTGACCGGAGCGTCGTACAACGCACCGACTTCGCGAGCCAGACCCGCCAGGGACAGGCAGTCGCCGCGGTTCGGGGTCAGGTCGACCTCGATGCTGGCGTCTTCCAGTTCCAGGTAAACACGGAAATCTTCACCCACCGGCGCATCGGCCGGCAGCTCCATCAGACCGTCATTGCCTTCACCAACCTGCAGCTCGGTTTGCGAGCACAGCATGCCGTTGGACTCGACGCCACGCAGCTTGGCTTTCTTGATCTTGAAATCGCCCGGTAGCTCGGCGCCGATCATTGCGAACGGAATCTTCAGGCCCGGACGCACGTTTGGCGCACCGCACACGACCTGGAAAGTTTCCGTGCCATTGCTCACTTGGCACACACGCAGCTTGTCGGCGTCAGGGTGTTGCTCGGTACTCAGTACCTCGCCCACTACCACACCACTGAATGCACCGGCGGCCGGCGTAACGCTATCGACCTCAAGACCGGCCATCGACAGACGGGCAACCAGCTCGTCGCGATTTACCTGCGGGCTAACCCAGCCACGCAGCCATTGTTCACTGAATTTCATCCTGCTCTCCTAAGAATTCGTTACGACTAGCGAAATTGCGCGAGGAACCGCAAGTCGTTGTCGAAGAACAGACGCAAGTCGTTCACGCCGTAACGCAGCATGGCCAGACGTTCGACACCCATGCCGAAAGCAAAGCCCGAGAACTCTTCCGGATCGATCCCGGACATGCGCAGCACATTCGGGTGAACCATGCCGCAGCCCATCACTTCCAGCCAGCCGGTCTGCTTGCAGACGCGGCAGCCTTTACCGCTGCACATCACGCATTCCATGTCGACTTCAGCGGATGGTTCGGTGAACGGGAAGTAGGAAGGACGGAAACGCACCGCCAATTCTTTTTCGAAGAACACCCGCAGGAACTCTTCGATAGTCCCTTTCAGGTCGGCAAAATTGATGTCGCGATCAACCAGCAGGCCTTCGACCTGGTGGAACATCGGCGAGTGGGTGATATCGGAGTCGCTGCGATACACACGGCCTGGGCAGACGATGCGGATTGGCGGCTGCTGCGATTCCATGGTGCGGACCTGTACCGGCGAGGTATGGGTGCGCAACAGCATGTTCGCGTTGAAATAGAAGGTGTCGTGCATCGACCGGGCCGGGTGATGGCCTGGGATGTTGAGCGCCTCGAAGTTGTGATAATCGTCTTCGACCTCAGGACCTTCGGCAATACCGTAGCCGATGTGGGTGAAGAACTGTTCGATACGTTCCAGAGTCCGGGTTACCGGATGCAGACCACCGGAGGTCTGACCACGGCCCGGCAGGGTTACGTCAATGGATTCGGCGGACAGTTTGGCAGCCAGTTGGGCTTCCTCAAACAGAGCCATGCGCGCATTGAGAACGCCTGTGACACGTTCCTTGGCAACGTTGATCAGGGCGCCGACTTGCGGACGCTCCTCTGCCGGCAAATTCCCCAGGGTCTTCATCACCTGAGTCAATTCACCCTTTTTGCCAAGGTATTGAACCCGGATTTGCTCCAGGGCATTGATATCTTCAGCGCTTTGCACAGCCTCTAGTGCTTGAGAGACCAGCGCATCCAGGTTTTCCATGTACAGACTCCAGATACAAAATAGGGGAAGAGCTTGAAGGCTCTTCCCCTATTTATGACGTTTACCACCTGACCCCACAGAGGTGAGGCCGGGTGACTGTCGGGGGTACTTAAGCCAAGGTGGCTTTAGCTTTCTCGACAATCGCGGCAAACACCGCTTTTTCGTTCACTGCCAGATCAGCCAGAACCTTACGGTCGATCTCGATGGACGCTTTTTTCAGGCCAGCGATGAAACGGCTGTAGGACAGACCGTTAACACGAGCACCAGCGTTGATACGAGCGATCCACAGAGCGCGGAACTGACGTTTTTTCTGACGACGGTCACGGTAGGCGTATTGGCCTGCCTTGATTACCGCTTGCTTGGCAACACGGAATACGCGCGAACGTGCACCGTAGTAGCCTTTAGCAAGTTTCAGAATTTTTTTGTGACGCTTACGGGCAATGACGCCACGCTTTACACGAGCCATGAGTTACTTCCTCTATTCTTGACTAAAATTAACGAAGGCGCAGCATGCGCTCGACTTTTGCCACGTCAGACGGATGCAGCAAGCTGCTACCGCGCAGTTGACGCTTACGCTTGGTCGACATTTTAGTCAGGATGTGGCTCTTGAAAGCGTGCTTGTGCTTGATACCGTTAGCAGTTTTCAGAAACCGCTTAGCAGCACCACTTTTCGTTTTCATCTTTGGCATGTTCGGATACTCCGCATTCAGTTGATAAACATAATCAGAAGGCCTGCCGTGCCCTGTTGATTACTTCTTCTTTTTCGGGGCGATGACCATGATCAGCTGGCGTCCTTCCATCTTAGGATGCTGTTCGACCGAACCGTACTCGAGCAGGTCAGCTTCAACCCGCTTGAGGAGTTCCATCCCCAGCTCCTGGTGGGCCATCTCACGGCCGCGGAATCGCAAGGATACCTTGGCCCTGTCCCCATCACTCAGGAAACGTACCAGGTTGCGCAGTTTTACCTGGTAATCCCCTTCCTCCGTCCCTGGACGAAACTTGATTTCTTTTACCTGAATCTGCTTCTGGTTCTTCTTCGCCGCAGCAATCTGCTTCTTCTTTTCGAAGATCGACTTGCCGTAGTCCATCACACGGCAAACCGGTGGGACTGCGTCTGCAGAGATTTCTACCAGATCAAGCTTTGCTTCTTCAGCAATACGAAGCGCTTCATCAATCGAGACGATGCCAATCTGCTCGCCATCAGCGCCAATTAACCGAACCTCGCGTGCCGAGATATTCTCGTTGATCGGGGCTTTCGGTGCAGCTCGTTTATCTTGTCTCATTTCACGCTTAATAATAATTACTCCGAATCTGGGCGACCACGCCGGGAAACCGCTTGCGCGAGAAACTCAGCGAACTGGGCGACGGGCATCGAGCCCAGGTCAGCACCTTCACGAGTACGCACAGCGACAGTCTGCATCTCGACTTCCTTATCCCCAATAACCAAGAGATATGGAACCTTGAGCAAAGTATGCTCGCGGATTTTAAAGCCGATCTTTTCATTTCTCAAGTCAGACTTGGCACGAAACCCGCTTTCGTTGAGAGTTTTTTCGACCTGAGCAACAAAATCTGCCTGTTTATCAGTGATATTCATGATCACTGCCTGGGTCGGCGCCAGCCACGCAGGGAATGCACCTTCATAGTGCTCGATCAAAATCCCGACGAAACGCTCGAACGAACCGAGGATCGCACGGTGCAACATGACCGGATGCTTGCGGCTGTTGTCTTCGGAGACGTATTCGGCACCGAGACGCACTGGCAGGTTGAAATCGAGCTGCAAAGTACCACATTGCCACACGCGACCGAGGCAATCTTTCAGTGAGAATTCAATCTTCGGACCATAGAAAGCGCCCTCGCCCGGCTGCAGATCGTACGGAAGGCCCGCACTATCAAGCGCCGCGGCCAAAGCAGCTTCGGCGCGATCCCACAGCTCGTCGGAGCCAACACGTTTTTCCGGACGAGTGGACAGCTTCATCTCGACATCGGTGAAGCCGAAGTCGCGGTAAACATCCATGGTCAGCTTGATGAACGCGGCGGATTCGGCCTGCATCTGTTCTTCGGTGCAGAAAATGTGGGCGTCGTCCTGGGTGAATGCACGTACACGCATGATGCCGTGCAGCGCACCCGACGGCTCGTTACGGTGGCAGGCACCGAATTCGGCCAGACGCATCGGCAGTTCGCGGTAGCTCTTCAGGCCCTGATTGAACACCTGCACGTGGCATGGGCAGTTCATCGGCTTGATGGCGTAGTCGCGGCTTTCCGACTCAGTGGTGAACATGTTGTCGGCGTAGTTGGCCCAGTGCCCGGACTTCTCCCAGAGGCTACGGTCAACGACTTGCGGCGTCTTGATCTCGAGATAGCCGTTGTCGCGCTGCACCTTGCGCATGTACTGCTCGAGTACCTGATACAGCGTCCAGCCATTCGGGTGCCAGAACACCATGCCCGGCGCTTCTTCCTGGGTGTGGAACAGGCCCAGGCGCTTGCCGATCTTGCGGTGATCGCGCTTTTCAGCTTCTTCGATTCGCTGGATGTACGCAGCCAACTGCTTCTTGTCAGCCCAGGCAGTGCCGTAAACGCGCTGCAATTGCTCGTTCTTGGCATCACCGCGCCAGTAGGCACCGGACAGCTTGGTCAACTTGAAGGATTTCAGGAAGCGAGTGTTCGGCACGTGCGGACCACGGCACATGTCGACGTATTCTTCGTGGTAGTACAGGCCCATGGCCTGCTCGTTCGGCATGTCTTCGACCAGGCGCAGCTTGTAGTCTTCGCCGCGAGCCTTGAACACTTCGATCACTTCGGCACGCGGAGTGACTTTCTTGATGACGTCGTAATCGGTATCGATCAGCTGTTGCATGCGCTGTTCGATGGCTGCCATGTCGTCCGGAGTAAAAGGACGCTCGAAGGCGATGTCGTAATAGAAGCCTTCGTCAATGACCGGACCAATGACCATTTTGGCCGTCGGGTACAACTGTTTGACCGCATGGCCAACCAGGTGGGCGCAAGAGTGGCGAATGATCTCCAGCCCCTCTTCATCCTTTGGCGTGATGATTTGCAGCGTCGCGTCGCTGTCGATGATGTCACAGGCGTCGACCAGCTTGCCGTTGACCTTGCCGGCCAGGGTGGCCTTGGCCAGGCCTGCACCGATAGATGCGGCGACCTCGGCTACGGAAACCGGATGATCGAATGAACGTTGACTGCCGTCGGGAAGAGTAATAGTTGGCATGGCGCCTCCTCTCCTAGTGGTGACCCCTACCAAAGGTCACGTGGGTTGGGATGAGCCAGTACAAGATCCGATCCAGGCCATTCAATGACGAACGCCTGCCTTACAGCGGCAGGAGCCTTGCGGCCAACCGGAAAACCGAACCAGAGTGACTGGGATTCAAATCAGAGTATTCGTACGTCGCCGCTACCGGGACTGAAGGTCGTCCGGAGCCTGCGAACGCCCGAGTCGGGCATCCTAGCACAGATGAACGGTCACAGAGGCGAACGAATTGAGCCAGCCCCTGATTGCTCATTTTAACGGTGCGCGGTGAACTTGAGATGTACGGCTAACCTCAAATGGGCTGAGAATTACCCCGAATTACTCAAACCAAGGAGTTTCAGACATGCGCCTTATCCGACTTTTTGCCTTCGCGGCTCCCCTGGCAATGCTGCTGCCACTGAGCGCTCAGGCGGCCTGGCCTGCGGGCGTGAAAGAGCAATACATGAATGACTGCACCAAAGCCGCCAGCCAAAGCGTCAACCCGACCGTAGCCAAGCAACACTGCACCTGCGGAGCCGACGTCCTTGAGAAGAAATTCACCACTCAGGAAATCGCACAACTGATGGACAAGAACACCCCGCCAAGCGGCGAACTGGGCCAACGCGCACTGAAAGAAATCTCGGTTTGCCGAGTGCAGAAATAATCTGTGATGAAGGGATTTGCGGGCGTTCCACAGGCCGGAATCGGTCAAAATGACCCTGAATCCGATATTTTACGCAGGTTTTATAGCTTTTTTTACACCCCTTCGTTTCGGCTGAAAGCCTCTGAAACCGGGGGCTCTAGCCATTCATAATGTCGAAACATCCGCAATATGAAAGCAAACAGCACGTCCGGGGGGCTACCAAAGCGAACATTTCGACTATGATACTCCGGTGTGCCCAGTTGGCCTGAGCAGCACAGTACTACTGAAAATATATGTTTCTTGGAGATACACCATGTCTAATCGCCAAACCGGCACCGTTAAATGGTTCAACGATGAAAAAGGCTTCGGCTTCATCACTCCTCAAGGTGGCGGTGACGACCTGTTCGTACACTTCAAAGCTATCGAATCCGACGGTTTCAAAAGCCTGAAAGAAGGCCAGACCGTTTCCTTCGTGGCTGAGAAAGGCCAAAAGGGTATGCAAGCTGCACAAGTTCGCCCAGAGTAATTTCTCGGCGCACTAAAAAAACCCCGTCCATGTGACGGGGTTTTTTATGGGCGTGACAAAAGTCTTTGCAACTCAGCCGCAGTTGACCCGAGTGATCACCAGATTGCTGTCGGTATTGAGGTTCAGCCGATCAGAGCGGTATTCCAGGGTGATCATGTCGTCAGGCTTGAGGAACCGGGCATTCTGCGCGCCAGCCTTTTTGCGTGCCTGCTCGAGCAATTCCGGCGAAGCCTTTTTGCCGACGGTGAACTCTGCAGCTGTTGCCTCGCAACGGCTGTGACCGGTTTCGGCCGCCACGGGCTGCTTCTGCGATTCGCTGGAAGTTGTAGTGCAGCCAGCCAGCATGGCAACCGCCATCAGAGTACCCAGTGACGCGAGCTTCCAAGGCATGAAGCCTCCTTTTTCAATAGTTGAGCGAACATCGTGCGACCGCCGATACAGCGTTTGGTTTCATGACTTGCGCCACTACCCTGCCCCACGATCAGAAAAACGGCGAGTTTGCCTGAGCTACGCCTGATACTTCATCACACAATCGTCACTGAATATGAACGGCGCTCAGTAGACGTCAATGTAGTCATAGGGCGGGTTCGGCCAGTTGTCCTTGAGCGCGTTGAATATCTGCATCACCCAGACCTCGTCGCTCGCCGCAACGTTGCCCACATAGCCCGAACCCTTGGCCCAGGTTTCCAGGCGAAACGACAAGCCATCGATGTCCTGACCGCCGGTAACGCCCGAAGAGATATACGCAATACCAGCCTTGGTCACGCGTAACTGGGTGTGCTCATCGTCACTGGCTGAAGCCAGCATCAGACGCACAGCATCCAGCGTCAGGCCGCCGGGGGAATTCAAATCGATCTGCACAGCTCGGTCCTTGGTTTTACGGAGACGACCAAGTGTCGCATAGCCCTGCGTTCATGCCTAAGTCGCAGTGCCAAACGCCAGACAAAGTGTTTAACTCAGAACTTCGATCCCGCGCTTCCCGAGCCCCATCATGACGACCGTAAGCATCTCAGCCGACATCAAGGCCCATTGGCCACAAGGGCACAGCTCTTACAGTCCGGGCAGTCCGGAAGAATTGGCATTGATCAGCATCGACCTGCTGGTCAAGACATTGGGCACGCAAGCCGCGCAATCATTTATCGCACAGTTGTTCGAGAAGTATCCGGATGACTTCAAAGGCACATCGGACATCGAGAAAGAATAATGGCCCGCAGACTGGCACCTGCGGGCCTGTCGCTTACTTCAGACGCTTCAGGCGTTCGGTCAACAGATCGAAGAAGCCCTGAGCATCACCGTTTTCCACCCAGAAGGCATTTTTCGGGGCTTTCAGGCCGTCATACCAGTCGACGATGGTCTGCCCGAAGGTCGGACCTTCACGGCTGTCGACCACCACGTTCACCGAACGACCGGTGAACAGCTCTGGTTTGAGCAGGTAAGCCACGACCGTAGCGTCATGCACCGGGCCACCCGGAATACCGTAGTGTTCCATATCGCCCTTGATGTACTCGTTGAGGATGTCGCCGACAATCTTGCTCGCATTGTTGTTCAGCGCCGCGATCTGCTTCAGGCGTGCGTCGCTTGTGAGAATCTTGTGGGTCACATCCAGCGGCAGATAAGTCAGTTTCACACCGCTTTTGAGCACGACTTCAGCTGCCTGCGGATCGGCATACAGGTTGAACTCGGCCACGGGCGTGATGTTGCCGCCGTTGAAGTGGGCGCCGCCCATGATGACCACTTCCTTGATGCCCTGGACAATCTCAGGCTCCTGGATCAGTGCCAGCGCCAGGTTGGTTTGTGGCCCAAGCATGGCAATGGTGATGCTGTGCGGCTTGGCTTTTTTCAAGGTATCGATCAGGTAGTTGACCGCATTGCCTTCAGCCAGGCCTTTTTTCGGCTCGTGCACGGTGACGCCCGACAGGCCTTCCTTGCCGTGGATGTTTTCGGCATAGATCGGCGTGCGCATCAACGGTTTCGGCGCACCAGCGTAGACCGGCACTTCTTCGCGCCCCGCCCATTCACGGGCCAGTCGCGCATTGCGAGAGGTCTTGTCGAGACGCACATTGCCAGCCACGGTGGTCAGCGCACGAATGTTCAGTTCCTCCGGCGACGCCAGAGCAAACAACAGGGCCACCACATCATCGGCACCCGGATCGGTGTCGATGATCAGATCAATCTTTCCCGCCGCCTGGGCGCCGGTCGCGGTTATCACGGACAAAAGCAGCAGACTCCGGATCAGTTGGTGCATTTTTTGAGCATAGCGGTGCATGGCGCATTCCTTGTGCATTTGAAATTGAAAGGGATTGAACCCCGTTAAAACGTAACCCCGGCCACCAGCACGATGTTGCAGTACGGCTGACATTCGCCTGTACGAACAATCGCTCGCGCCTGTCGGCTGAGAACCTTGAATTGCTCGTGACTGAGCAGATCGCGCCGCCCAAGCGCACCTTCTTCATTCAATGCGTCCAGCGAAGCCAGCGCAGTGGGTTGCTTGTCGAAGATTTCCTGGGCGAGCACATGACTCTCCACCTGCATTTCGCTGAGCACGACTTTCAAGGTGCTGACGAAATCCGGAACACCGTGGGTCAGCGCGATATCGATCAACTCGACACCAGGCGGAACGGGCAAGCCAGCGTCACCGATCACGACCATGTCGCCATGACCAAGAGAGGCAATCAGCCGAGACAGCGCAATGTTGAGCAAAGGAGTCTTTTTCATGCGGGTTTGAACGCCTGTACATCGGATGAAGTGGGAATGGACGGCTGGGCACCCGCTCGAGTAACCGACAACGCTGCGGCTATCTGACCAAAACGAATGGCCTCGACTTCGGTTTTGCCAGCAGCAAGCGCCGCTGCAAATCCGCCGACGAAGGTATCCCCGGCAGCCGTGGTATCGACCGCCTTAACTTTGGGAGCAGGAAAATGCTGGCAACCCGAACCGTTGGCAAACAATGCTCCCTTGGCACCCAGCGTAACGATCACGTTGCCGGCACCCATGGAAATCAGCTGGACAGCCGCTTTTTCAGCGCTTTCCAGCGAGTCAACCGGCAAACCGCTGAGGGCAGCGGCCTCGCTTTCATTGGGGATCAGGTAGTCGATGGAGACAAACCAGCCTGCAGGCAGCGGACGGCTGGCCGGGGCCGGGTTCAAGATGACTGTCTTGCCCAGTTCACGAGCGCGCTTGAGCGCATGACCGACAGTGGCATCGGGAATTTCCAGCTGACAAATGATCACATCCGCCGCCTGCAACACCGCGTCGAACCGATCGATTACCGCTGGCGTCATCGAACCGTTGGCCCCGGCGACGATGACGATTGCGTTCTGACTATTGTCATCGACCACAATCAGCGCTACGCCACTGGAGTCCTCGACTACGCTGACCGCCTGACAATCGATCCGCTCAGCCAGCAACGCCTCGCGCAACTGCACACCATAGTCGTCATTGCCGACACAGCCGACCATCGACACCTTCGCGCCCAACCGGGCGGCAGCCACCGCCTGGTTGGCACCCTTGCCACCGGACACAGTAGCGAACGAATGTCCGATCAGCGTCTCACCTCCTCGAGGCAAACGAGGCGCCCGGGTGACCAGGTCCATGTTCAGACTGCCTATTACCACTACATTTGCGGGCATACATCACTACTCATCAATTCGGTTTCAGCGATATTCGGTAAACACGCCAGCCATTGGCGCGGTCGACTCTCGCAAGACAATACTCGGGGTCACGATCCGCTGATCAGTGGCCAGATCCGGGGTAGCAATTCTTCGTAGCAGCACCTCCGCCGCCATCTCTCCCAGTTGCAGAATCGACTGGCCAACGGTTGTCAGCGCCGGATATACGTAGCGACTCATCTGAATATCGTCGAAACCGATCACCGACAGCTGCGCGGGCACGCGCACATTGCGCTCGGCGGCAGCTCGCAGGACACCAATGCCAATCATGTCATTGCCGGCGAAGATTGCACTGGGAGGATTGCTTTCAAGCAGAACCACAGCTGCGTTATAACCGCCCGTGCTGGTGAAATCGCTTTCCAGCATCCGCGATGGCGGCACTTCAATACCCGCCTCTTTCAACGCGCGGCAAAATCCTGCCTGACGCATTTGCGCAACACTGGTGCTCACCGGGCCGCCAATGGTGGCGATATCACGATGTCCAAGCTCGATCAGATGCCTTGTTGCCAGATAGGCGCCATATTCATGGTCGATGCGCACGAGATCGGCGTCCACACCTTCAAGACCGCGGTCAACGATCACCATTGGCGTCTTGACCCCGGCCAGGCCTTGCACCAGGCCACTGTCACCGCCAGCGGAGGCGACGATCAAGCCATCGATACGCTTCTCCAGCAACACCCGCAGATAGCTGCGCTGTTTTTCCGGATTGTCGTCGGAGTTGCAGAGAATTACGCAGTAGCCATTACGCTCACAGTAATCCTCGATTCCCCGTGCCAGCTCGGCAAAGTACGGGTTGAGGCTGTTGGGCACCAACAAGCCAATGGTGGCAGTTGTCTTGGCCTTCAGCGATCGGGCGACGGCGCTCGGCACGTAGTCGAGGCTTTTGATCGCCGCCTCGACTTTCAGCCGCACCTCCTGACTCACCGGCCGGGTATTGTTCACAACATGGGAGACGGTCGTGTAGGAAATCCCCGCAAGCGCTGCCACATCCTTGATCGTCGCCATGTCTCAGCCCCGCCGGCTTGCGCGCTGACTACGATACGTATCGAGGACTACCGCGATGACGATCACTGCACCGGTGATGATGCGCTTGGTCGGCTCGGTTGCGCCGATCTGCGCCAGACCGGCCGCCAACACGGAGATGATCAATACGCCGAAGAACGTACTGATGACCGAACCACGTCCCCCCATCAGGCTGGTACCGCCGATCACAACGGCAGCGATGACTTGCAACTCAAGGCCTGAACCGGCGTTCGGATCGGCGGCTTCCAGACGGGAAATCTGGAACAGCGCCGCGATGCCGGCCAGCAGCCCCATCAGGCTGAACACCAGAATCTTGTAGGGCTTGGGATTGATGCCCGCCAGCCGCACAGCTTCCTCATTGGTACCGATACCGATCAGGTAGCGACCGAACACGGTCCGGGTCAACACTGCTTGAGCAATGAAAATCACCAGCAAGGCGATGATGAACGACGGCGAAATACCAAAAGCGATCGGGTTCGACAGCCAGGCGAATGAATCACCGATGTAGGCTGTGCGCGAACCGGTCATCTGATAGGCCAGACCCCGTGCCATCTCCAGCACACCGAGCGAAACGATGAACGACGGGATTCGCCACGCAACCGTGATCGAGCCGGTCACCGTGCCGGCCAGTGCCGCCACTGCCATGCCAAGCAGCGCAGCCGGCAGGACACTCCAGCCCCAGCCCAGGATCGCCACACTGACAGTCGATGCCGCAAGCGCCAGCACCGAACCCACCGAAAGGTCGATCCCGCCGATAATCAGAACGAAGGTCATGCCCACCGCCAGCACCATCAGGTCGGGAATCTGGTTGGCCAGGGTGCTGAAAGTGTTATACGACAGGAAGTGGCTGCTCATGACCGAGAACAGCGCAACCATCGCCAGCAAGGCACCGGCCAGGCCCAGGTAAGTACCCAGGCCGTAGAAGTTGCCACTACGTTTACCGGCAGAAGATGCAGTTTTCATGGGAGATCCCTAGGCGCTGCTTCATTGAGCAACGCATCACGTTTTTGGTAGCCGGCGAACGCGGCGGCAAGCAAGTCATCCTGGGTCCAGCTTTCACGCTCGAACGTGTCGATCAGACGCCCCGCTGACAGCACGCCGATACGGTCGCAGATCAGCATCAACTCGCGCAGGTCACTGGAGACCACCACCAGAGCCTTGCCCTGGCGGGTCAATTCGCCGAGCAGGTTATAAATGTCGAACTTGGCACCGACGTCGATACCGCGAGTTGGCTCATCGAACAACAACACAGAACAGTCACGCTCCAGCCAGCGGCCGATCACGACTTTTTGCTGGTTGCCGCCGGACAGCTCGGACACCAGCTGAGTCGGGCTCGAACTGCGGATGCGCATGGCATCGATCTGCCGTTTGGCCAGAGAGATTTCGTCGCCATTGTTGACGAAACCGCCGCTGGAAATTTCCGGCATATTGCCCAGAGCAATGTTGGCGCTGATCGACTGGCTCAGTAGCAGGCCTTCACCCTTTCGGTCTTCCGTGATCAATGCAATGCCATTGCGCACTGCGTCGACCGGCGAGCGGATACTCACCACCTGCGCCGGCGAACCGAGGGCAACGCTGCCGCTGTCGGCCAGATCGGCGCCGAAGATCAGGCGCAACAGTTCCGTGCGCCCTGCCCCGATCAATCCGGAAATACCGAAAATCTCACCGGCGCGCACTTCGAAGGACACATCGCGCACCTTGTCGGAGCGAGTGAGGCCTTTGACCGTCAGCGCTGGGGCACCGATATTGCGCGAGCCCATGTCCATGTGCTCGCCCAGCTCGCGACCGACCATCAGGGTGACCAGTTGCTCGCTGTTGTAATTGGCCATCGGCTCGACGCAAACAAGATTGCCGTCACGCAGCACGGCAATGCGCTGCGCGACGCGGGCCAGTTCTTCGAGTCGGTGGGAGATATAGATGATCGCGACGCCGCGCGCCTGCAGCCGGGTGATCTGTTCAAAGAGCATTTCGACTTCGCGAGCGGTGAGCATCGCGGTCGGCTCGTCGAGGATCAGCACATGGCAATCACCGATCAGGTTGCGCGCGATTTCGACCATTTGCTGGTGACCGATGCCCAGTTCGCCGACCAGTGTGTCGGGATCGATGGCATCCAGGCCGACTTGAGCCATGGCTTCGATGGCCGCCTTGCGCAACTGCTTGCGGCTGATCCAGCCGCCGTTGCTCGGCAGGTTGTCGAGAAACAGGTTCTCCGCCACTGATAGGGTCGGCAGCAGATTGAGTTCTTGCATGACCATGCGCACGCCAAGCTCTTCGGCCTGGGTACGACTGCCGGGGCGATATTCCTTGCCCTGAAACTGCATCTGCCCGGTGGTCGGGGTCACCAGGCCACCAATGATCTTCGACAGGGTACTTTTACCGGCACCGTTCTCGCCGGTCAGCGCCAGCACTTCACCGCGCATCAGCGTCAAGTCGATGCCGGTGAGCACCGGTTGCGCATAGGTCTTGCCGATACCGCTGACCGAGAGGACAGCGTTCGGGGCGGAAACTGACATAAAAACTCTCCATGCGCTCGCCCGGACGGACGAGCGCCATTGTGTCGCCGAAGGACTACTTCTTGGTGACCAGCTCGACCGGGGTTTCGATGACGCCGTTGGCGCCACTGTCGACTTTCTCGCCCTTGATGATTTTCAGCGCGGTCTCAATGCCGAACACTGCCTGTTTGGCAGCAAACTGATCAGCGGTTGCAAGTACACGACCATCCTGCAGCATCGGTTTGATGGCATTGATGTTGTCGTAGCCAACGACCTGCACCTGCCCGGCCTTGCCGGCAGCACGCACAGCGGAAACAGCGCCGACGGCCATGCTGTCGTTACCGGCCAGCAGTGCCTTGACGTCCGGGTACTCGCTGAGAATCGAAGCGGCTACCTTGTTGCCCTTGTCGATTTCCCAATCGCCGGACTGCAGGGAAACAACCTTGATCTGCGCGGCCTCCATCGCATCCTTGAAGCCAGCCGTACGCTGCTGGGCGTTGGTCGTCGTGGAGACGCCTTCGATGATGCCGACTTCGTCACCGGCCTTCAGCTGCTTGGCCAGGTACTCGCCTACCAGACGTGCGCCCTTGCGGTTGTCCGGGCCTACGAACGGAACGGTGATGTTCTTGCTTTTGATGACAGCCGGATCGAGCTGGTTATCAATGTTGATCACGGTGATGCCGGCATCGACGGCTTTCTTGATCACCGGCACCATGGCCTTGGAGTCAGAAGGCGCGATGACCAGTGCATTGACCTTCGCCAGAATCATCTGCTCGACGATGCGGGTCTGGCCTGCCGTGTCGGTTTCGTCCTTGATGCCGTTGGAGATCAGGTCGAATTCGGCGGAGTGTTCTTTCTGATATGCCTTGGCGCCATCTTCCATGGTGAGGAAGAATTCGTTGGCCAGGGACTTCATGACCAGTGCGACTTTTGGTTTTTCCGGGGACTCGGCGAAAGCCGAAGAGACAGGCAGTGCGGCGGATGCGGCAGCCAACATGGCGACAGCGAGAACACGTCCAGCGAATGGCAGCTTCATGGGTTCACTCCGATCTTATGATTATTGTGAGCAACGCTTGCGCTGGCGTAAGCTTCACTGCACTCCATGACGAGTTCTACTCATCGCGAGGGCCGCGCAAACGTTTGCGTAGATCGAACTATGCGAATCCTGCCTACGTTTGTCAACAATCAGAGATCGGTTTTGATTGTAGGGCGAATCTGCAGATTCGCCCCTTGAATGCTCAAGCCGTGGTGTTGACCAGATTGCCGCCAGAGGAACCCTTGGACATTTCCTTGACCAGAGCAGCGGAGACTTCCAACAGCGCACCGCTGGTTTGAGCGATCTCCCCCTGAACGGCCATGACCGCCTGCGACTTCGCTTCCGGAGTCGGATAACTCGCTGCTTGCGCCGCGGCCAGTCGCTGTTGCTGCTCTTGCAATTGCTTCTGCAATTCCTGCATCCGCTTCAGCAGCATCTTGACGGTGAGGCTCAGGTTATCGCCATCCCCCTCCGCCTTGCTGTCTTCTTGTGCGGGACCGCCAGTCTTGACCTGATTGCTCTCTGGTTTTTCTGCGCCCAGCGCCTCGGTTGAAGCATCCGCTTGCGCTTCACTCATCGCGCTGATCGTTGCTGCAGTTTTGCCGCCGATGGTGACGGCACCGGGGTTTGAAAAACCGATCGTCAGTGACATGTGAACTCCCTCAATTCCAGTTTCCTTGAACATCCATCGGCCCGGGGGAAGTTTTCTTTAGCAGAGAATCCAAATCCGGCAACCTCACTTGTCCTGCAAAAGACGTAGTCCTTTTCGGAGAGCCGAACACGAAAGCCTCCAATGTTCGGAATACCGGATCAGCGATTCGGCCCGGGACTCACCAACCCATAAAATGTTGATATAAATCATCAGGTTAAACATTTCTCTAACGCAAAGTACGGCTGGTACAGATCCTGCTCCCTCCCTGCACCCCAGGCATTCAGATCGGCCCGGGGCGTATCTAGATGAACCTGCACCAGCACCGTCTCACTACTAGAGAGAAAAATAATGAAATCTGCTTTCAAGACATTGGTTCCGGGCGCTTTGGCCCTAATGCTGCTCCTGCCCTCTGCCCTTCAGGCAAAAGAAGTCGAAACCCAGACCAAACTGGCCAACGTGGTGGTCCTTGCCACAGGCGGCACCATTGCCGGCGCTGGCGCCAGTGCGGCCAACAGCGCTACCTATCAGGCCGCCAAGGTCGGTATCGAACAATTGATAGCCGGCATTCCTGAACTGAGCAAACTGGCGAATGTGCGTGGCGAGCAAGTCATGCAGATCGCGTCGGAAAGCATCACCAATGAAAATCTGCTGCAACTGGGTCGCCGCGTATCCGAGCTGGCCGACAGCAAAGACGTCGATGGCATCGTCATCACCCACGGCACCGACACCCTGGAAGAAACCGCTTACTTCCTGAACCTGGTAGAGAAAACCGACAAGCCGATCATCGTTGTCGGCTCGATGCGCCCAGGCACCGCCATGTCGGCGGACGGCATGCTCAACCTGTACAACGCGGTCGCCGTCGCCAGCAGCAAAGAAGCCCACGGCAAGGGTGTACTGGTGACCATGAATGATGAAATCCAGTCCGGCCGCGATGTCAGCAAAATGATCAACATCAAGACCGAAGCATTCAAAAGCCCATGGGGCCCGTTGGGTATGGTGGTCGAAGGCAAGTCCTACTGGTTCCGCTTGCCAGCCAAGCGCCACACCATGGATTCGGAATTTGATATCAAGAACATCAAGAGTCTTCCTGACGTAGAAATCGCCTATTCCTATGGCAATGTCGGCGACACCGCCTACAAGGCCCTGGCTCAATCCGGCGCCAAAGCCATCATCCACGCCGGCACCGGCAACGGCTCGGTGTCTTCCCGCGTCGTCCCGGCCCTGCAGGCCCTGCGCAAGGATGGCGTTCAGATCATTCGCTCCTCCCACGTCAATGCCGGCGGCTTCGTTCTGCGTAACGCCGAACAGCCTGACGACAAGTACGACTGGGTCGTGGCTCACGACCTGAACCCGCAAAAAGCCCGCATCCTGGCGATGGTCGCCCTGACCAAAACCAACGACAGTAAAGAGCTGCAACGGATGTTCTGGGAGTACTGATTCACCCTCGCCCGGTCTCATCTCGACCGGGCACCTGACTCACCACTCGCCGTCCTGGTGAGTGGTGCAATTACCTACACCGCCCTCACACCTTTCCTGCACAAATAATTCAGATGAGCCACATCAAAACCGGAAAACCGCTGTCAGAGGATTTTCTTGATTTTTAAGCAGTTGCGAAAATGCTTACAGTTAAATACTGTATGCACGTACAGCTTAATAAGGATAACTTCGTGGCCACTTCCTCTGATGCTCCCGATGCTTACGAACGCATGGGCATGCGTGTTCAAAAGATCATCAACTCCCCCACCGCACAAAAAGCCAAAGCGGCTCTGATCTTCCGTCTTCCGGATGAACCGATGGATGAGTGGGAGCGCCTGCTGGAAGAGATCGACGAGAACGACAACGTCACACTCGCCTATCGAGACGATGGTGGCGTGCAGATTTTCTGGGTTGTACCGAAGGAAGATTGACTCAATGATTGTCCGTTTTTTTGCTTTGCTTTTACTGTTCATTTCCCTGGGCGCCCAGGCCGGCGCGCCCCGCACGTTCTCCGAGGCCAAGAAGGTCGCCTGGAAGCTGTACGCGCCACAATCCACCGAGTTTTATTGCGGGTGCAAATACACGGGCAACAAGGTCGACCTGGCGGCTTGCGGTTATGTACCGCGCAAAAATGCCAAGCGCGCCTCCCGCATTGAGTGGGAACACATTGTCCCGGCCTGGGAGTTCGGCCATCAGCGCCAGTGCTGGCAGGAAGGCGGACGCAAGAATTGCACGCGCTATGACCCAGGCTATCAGAAAGCCGAGGCTGATCTGCACAACCTGGTACCCAGCATCGGCGAGGTCAACGGTGATCGCAGCAACTTCAGCTACGGTTGGCTACCGGTCGAAAAGGGTCAATATGGCTCCTGCCTGACCCAGGTCGACTTCAAGGCGAAAAAGGTCATGCCCCGCCCTTCGATTCGCGGCATGATCGCACGAACCTATTTCTACATGAGCAAGCAATACGGCTTGCGCCTGTCGAAACAGGATCGCCAATTGTATGAAGCGTGGGACAAGACATACCCGGTGCAAGACTGGGAGCGCCAGCGCAATCAGAGCGTGGCGTGCGTAATGGGGCGCGGCAACGAGTTTGTCGGGCCGGTGAACATGAAAGCCTGCGGCTGATCGTTCGCGCAAAAGAAAAGGCCTCGCGCTTCAAGCCCGAGGCCTTTTTTGTGGTCAACTACCAGGCTTGTTGTAACGCCAGTAACCCATCAGGTTAAGTGACTCGCGAGGAATACCGCGCTCCTTGATCAGGTATCGGCGCAGATTCATGACCGCGGCGGATTCACCGGCGATCCAGCCATAGAAACCGTCAGTGGCGGTTTCGGCGATTTCCCAGAGGATCTCCTGATCGATATCGACGTCGGCCAACTCTACAGCCTGATTGACCATCGATGCGTCTACAGGTAGCGCAGCCTTTCGCACCGCCTCCACCATCAGCGTCCCGGCAACCGCCGCTCCTGCCTGCTCCCGAACCAACCACTGCACCGACAGGCCACGCCAGTCCGGGACCGCAAGCATGTCGTGCACACTGTCGACCTCAAAGAACACTTGAGCCTGGGGCGGTTCAGCGAGTGCGGCCAGTTCATCGAGAATCCCCATAGCGGCGGGCAATGCCGTTGAATCGGCGACCAGCAAAAGCTGCTGGAGGGTTTGCGGAGGCTTCCATTCAAAGCCTCCGGCCTCTTCGGCCGAGAACCGGCTATCGGGCGCCAGGATTTGCATCGATTCGCCTGGTTGCGCCCGAAGAGCCCAACGGGAAGCAGGCCCGGTTTCACCATGCAGCACAAAATCGATATCAACTTCACCCTGGTCTGCACGCAAATGACGAATGGTGTAGGTACGCATCGCCGGGCGGCGATCAGCCCGCATGGCGCGGAAACGAGCGTACCAACCCTCCACCTGAGAAAGCCTGGCTGGCGAACCGTCCGCCGCCGGAAAAAACAGTTTGACGCGCTGATCGGGCGCCCAGGTTGCCATCTCGACAACAGCAGGACTGGCGAGCGTAGTCCGCATGAGATGCGGGCTAAGTTGATGCTTGTGACGTAAAACAACGTCGAACAACTTGTAGGGACTGGCGGAGGCCATACGGAGCTCCTTCTGAGAATCTTCGGTGACTCCTTTAACAACGAATCACACCGGACACCCTTTAGTCAGCTCCGCTGAAAGGAACATTTACTGTGCCGCAGTACGCTCGATTACCAGTGTCTCGATGTTCTGCTTTTTCGCCTTGATCAGCGCCGCGTTCACATCGGCCTGCTTCACTTCGGCTTCGGCTTTGGAATTGAATGGCCCCAGCAGGATCCGGGTCTTTCCGCTGGCGTCCTTGATGACATTGGCGATAAACGCATGCTCGATCAACCACCCGCTAAGGTCACTCACAGCCTGAGGCGTTTCGCCGCGCACCTCCAGATCCCACTGCGGTCCGGACACGACTGCCGGCGCTGCCACCGCTACCGATTTTGGCTTTTGCGCATCCACGCCCTTGCCTTCACCACATCCTGCCAATGCCAGTGCCGCGACTACCCAGACCAATTTGCGCACAACGCTTCCCTCTGAATTCTCGAAATGGGGATCTTAACATTCACGAATACTTTCAGAGCCCAGCAAAATGGGCACAAAACAACGAGATTGATGATTGCAGCACCTGTATAGTTACGCGCTGGGAATTAATGCCGCATCTGCGCGTCAGAAAGAGGCACCCAAACCGTGAGACTTCGCACTAATCTATACGTACCACCGACCTCTGCACTGTCTGAATCAGGTGCCCTACAAAGCAATCAAGGAGAAGACCATGCTGATACTCACCCGCAAAGTCGGTGAAAGCATAAACATTGGTGATGACATTACGATCACCATCCTCGGCGTAAGCGGCCAGCAGGTTCGCATCGGCATCAACGCTCCAAAGAACGTTGCCGTACACCGCGAAGAGATTTACCAGCGTATTCAGGCCGGCCTGACCGCGCCGGACAAGCCACAAACCCCCTGAGCCCTGCCGCAGTCAGTAGCCAGTCCGTTCACCTTCGCGTAATGACTGGCTAAAGATCCGAGCGCCGTATTGCCATCCCCCCACCTCATTGGTGACGGCGCAGGCTATTTCCCTCCTGCTGCAACTCCCTCTCCCCCTCTTCGCAACCGATACTAACCATCATTTCAATGGCTGGCTGTCGGACGTTTCCGAATAAAAGCAGGGAATCGCGCCCGCCTAGCCGAACGTCACCCCACGCGCCATCCCGGTGGCCGCTATCACCATCAGAACCAGCAACAACGCTTCGGCATGACTGATTCGTGCAAACACCTTTGCGCGCCCGGTGTCCAGGGGAGTGCCGCGCGCCTGGCCGACGCGCCATTTGATCAATGTAATCATCGGCGCGAGCTCCAGAAGCAGAATCAGCACAAACAGCGTCATCTTCAAATGGAACAGCGGCTGATGCAGATAGTAATCGGCGCCCTTCTCATAACTGCCGAAAGCTCGCATGCCACCCGTGACCAGCAGTACCAGCGCAGATATCCCCCATAGATTGTCAGCGAGCAGAACCCGCCGAACGTCGCCAGCTCCGGCAGCCAGGCGGCTGAATGCCGTTCCGCGTGTCAGCACAGCCCAGAAACCCAGGGCAAATGCGAGCAGATGAACCGCAGCAAGAAACCAATGAACCAGCATCGATGAACCCCCGTCAGGCAGAGATGGAAATCGGCCAGACAGTAGTAGTCGAAAAACTGTGGATTTGCCCGATGCCGCGCCGGAAAGGCACGCCGGTTGAGAGAGTTGGCAGAACGAAAGCCTGGGGAGAGGTAAATCGCAGGCAAAAAAAATCCCAAGCAGCTGATGGAAGCTTGGGATTTAAAAATGCATAAACCGTGGTGGTGAACGCGGGGCGAATATTACTGATTTTTTAAGTGTGTAACAACGTATTTTTGATAACCGGTTGGTTAAATAAAACCGTAACCCTTTAAATATCCACACTATTTACATGGCGGCTTACTTTTTCCGAGATGATCCTCCAGAAATTGCTCACTGAACGGCCGAACAGGATTCGCCAGCCGATCCTGGATGACCGCCCACGCCTGCCTGCGGAGAACATCGAGCCCCTCATCCGTGAGAGGTAGCTGTCCACTGAAATATTCATCGACGATGGCGAGCAACTCATCCCGTCGGGGCCCTGGCTCCATACGCTCTAGAGCGAAGGTGTCGAGTTCTTTGACCATCTTCCATTTCCCAAATAGCAACAAGTGACCTTTTTTAAACCAGATCACCTAACACTTATGTAGGACTATTCCGAATTGGCTGGCAGAGAACTCTCAATATCTTCCTGGAGATTTTCATCTCATCCATCAACCCCATCATCGAATGAGGCTCAAGATTTCAAAAGCCGACCGAAGCGAACATCGAGCCGGCGCAGAGAACAAAGGAAGGAGATCACAAATTACAGACAACAAAAAAGGGCCCACCTTTCGGTGAGCCCTTCTAGACCGCCCAGCAGAGCGGATTTTGTTTGGTAGGCGCGATTGGACTCGAACCAACGACCCCCACCATGTCAAGGTGGTGCTCTAACCAACTGAGCTACGTGCCTGCTGTGAGGCGGCATTCTACGGAATTCCGGAGGGGTGTCAACACCTTTTTTTCACCTAACCCTATGAATATGCAAAATATTTAATTTCGACCCGCCGCAAGAAGATTTCCCGGTGGCTGGCGGAGGTTTTTCAACTCGGGTAGGATCGTCGCACTCGTAAAATATATTAAACAGAGGCTGCAGGATGGCGAACCCCCCTTACCCAGAGTCTTATTACGCGGCGTCGGCCAACGCCGTACCACCACGCCCTGCCCTGCAAGATGATGTGGAGACGGATGTCTGCGTGATTGGCGCTGGTTATACGGGACTTTCCTCGGCCCTGTTCCTGCTGGAAAACGGTTTTCGCGTGACCGTGCTGGAAGCCGCCAAGGTCGGCTTTGGTGCCTCGGGGCGCAACGGCGGGCAAATCGTCAACAGCTATAGCCGTGACATTGATGTGATCGAGCGCAGCGTCGGCCCGAAGCAGGCTCAACTGCTCGGGCAAATGGCATTCGAGGGCGGCCGGATCATTCGTGATCGCGTCAGCGAGTACAACATCCAGTGCGACCTGAAGGACGGCGGTGTATTCGCTGCCATTACTGCCAAGCAGATGGGGCATCTGGAATCGCAGAAACGCTTGTGGGAACGCTTCGGCCATACCCAACTGGAATTGCTGGATCAACGGCGCATTCGTGAAGTGGTGGCTTGCGATCAATACGTCGGCGGCATGCTCGACATGAGCGGCGGCCACATCCACCCGCTTAACCTGGCACTCGGCGAAGCGGCCGCCGTGGAATCTTTGGGCGGCACCATCTATGAACAGTCGCCGGCCGTGCGCATCGAACGCGGCGCCAACCCGGTCGTGCACACACCGCAGGGCAAGGTCAGAGCCAAATTCATCATCGTCGCGGGCAATGCCTACCTCGGCAATCTGGTGCCGGAACTGGCAGCCAAATCGATGCCATGCGGCACCCAGGTCATCACCACCGAGCCTCTCGGTGATGAACTGGCAAAATCCCTGCTGCCGCAGGATTACTGCGTCGAAGACTGCAATTATCTGCTCGACTACTACCGCCTTACCGGCGACAAGCGCCTGATCTTCGGCGGTGGCGTGGTGTATGGCGCGCGCGATCCAGCGAACATCGAAGCGATCATCCGTCCGAAAATGCTCAAGGCCTTCCCGCAACTCAAGGACGTGAAAATCGACTACGCCTGGACCGGCAACTTCCTGCTAACGCTGTCGCGCCTGCCTCAGGTCGGGCGCCTGGGCGACAACATCTATTACTCCCAGGGCTGCAGCGGCCACGGCGTGACCTACACGCACCTGGCTGGCAAGGTGCTGGCAGAGGCACTACGCGGACAGGCCGAGCGTTTCGATGCGTTTGCCGATCTGCCGCACTACCCGTTCCCCGGCGGGCAACTGCTGCGCACGCCGTTTGCTGCGCTGGGCGCGTGGTATTACGGACTGCGCGACAAGCTCGGTTTCTGACGCGCAAAAAAAGGGCCGCTGAAAAGCGGCCCTTTTTACATTCAGCTCAAATCACAACTGATCCCGCGCAATCCCGCTGCGAATCCGCAGAATATCCGCCAGTACCGCCAAAGCAATTTCCGCCGGAGTCTTACTGCCCAGGTTAAGGCCGATCGGCGCATGAATCCGCGCCAACTCGCCCTCCCCCAGACCGCCAATCCGACGTAGACGCTCGAAGCGCTTCTGCGATGTCTGCTGCGAGCCCATCACACCGATGTAGAACGCTTCGGTGCGAACGGCCTCCATCATCGCCAGATCGTCGATACGCGGATCGTGGGTCAACGCCACCACCGCCGTATCACGGTGACAGCCGCCATCGGCGATGAACACCGACGGCAGTTGCCGGCGAATCTCCACGCCATTGAGCACTACGCCTTCCAGCACCTCATCACGCGGGTCACAGAGAATCACTTCGAAGCCGAGACCGACCGCGAACTCCGCGCAGGCCTGCGCCACGCTGGAATACCCCGCCAGCAGCAAACGCTGGGCAGCGCCGATGCGAATCCGCACGCGATCGATTTCACGCTCGATCCGCGCACCCTGTTCACGATCCGCAAACAGGCTACGCGCGCCCGTGGCCAGATCGACCTCGCGAATCAAACGGCGCTGCCCAAGCAACGCCGATTCGAGTTCACGCAGGTGAGCCTGCACATCGCAGTCGGCGTCAAATTTCTCTACCAGCACATCGAGAATGCCGCCACAGGGCAGGCTGACCCGCGAACGCGGATCGTCACCTTCGCCATAACGCACGACGTTGATTGCATCGAGAAACGCATCTTCAGCGACGCGCTCGAGAAAATCCTCCTCGACGCAACCACCGGACAGCGACCCGATCCACTGCCCGTCGTCGTTCACCGCCAACAGCGAACCCGGCGCGCGCGGCGCCGAGCCGTAGGTCGCCAGCACGGTGCAAAGCCAGATGCGCTGCCCCGCTGTCGACCACTCCAGCGCCCGCCGCACAACCTGCAGATCGAGATACTGCATGATCAGTGCGCCTTGTGCTCGATTGACGGTGCGTCAGCCTTGAGCTTCTGCACATCACTGACCGCCAACTCGGCCGACTGACCACCCCAACCCTGACGCAGGTAATTCAGCAGATCGGTCAGTTGATCGGCACTGAGCTTGTCGGCAAAACCCGGCATCGGCTGCATGTGTTCGAACCCGGCAAATTTCTGCTCGCCGATGCCATCCTCAATCACTCGCAACAGGTTGCGCGGGTCTTCCAGGCGCAGCGTGGTGTTGCCGCGCATGGCCACCGCGATGTGCGGCTTGCCCTCGCCGCCGGCCGCGTGACAGCCGGCGCAGACGTTCAAGTATTCCTGACGGCCGCGCTGAGCGCTGGCACTGAGTTTTTCCACCGGCACGTCGGCAAGCTCTTTCGCCGCTGGCGGCTTATCGCCGAGCAGGAAAGTCGCCATCGCCGCCAGATCCGGATCATTCAGACCCTGAGTGCTGTTGTGGAACACCGGGAACATCTCGTTGAACATCGTGCCCTGGGCGCTCATGCCGTGCTTGAGGAACGTGCTCAGATCCTGATGGTTCCAGCCGCGGGCCGCCAGGTCCGTCGCCAGCAGGCTCGGTGCCAGGTAGCCGTTGAGGATGCCGCCGGTCAGGCGTTTGTCCAACTGCATCGCGCCCGGCAAGCCGCGTGGCGTGTGGCATTCACCGCAGTGGCCAAGCACTTCGACCATGTATTGGCCGCGCTTCCAGGCGTCGCTTTTGCCTTCGACCGGCTCCAGTTTCAAAGCTTGGCCGTACATCATGTTCCAGCCAATCAGGCCCGGACGCACGTTGAACGGGAAGCTCAGGCTCGTCACCGGCGCTGCACGCTCGATCGGCTCGACGGTTTTCAGATACGCGTGAATCGCATCCGAATCCGCACGCGGCATCAAGTGATACGAGGTGTACGGCATCGCCGGGTACAGATTGGCGCCGTCGCGCCGCTTGCCTTCGGTGAGCGCAGCGAAGAATTCGTCATCGCTGTACAGGCCGATGCCGTGCTCTTTGCTCGGGGTGATGTTGGTGCCGTAGATCGTGCCGAATGGCGACACGATCGGCAGGCCACCGGCAAACGGTGCGCCGCCCGGAGCTGTGTGGCAAGCCATGCAGTCGGCGGCGCGGGCGAGGTATTCGCCGCGCTTGACCTGATCATCCGCATGAGCCGCCAGAACAGGCACGGCAAACCCGACCGCCAGGGTCAGGCGGGTCAATAAACGCTTCATGCTTAACCCTCCTTGACCAGGCCGAGATCGGTCAGCACATTGCGAGTGGCGTTGTAATAACGCACGTACCCGGTGCAACGGCAGATGTGATGGCCGAGGCTGTCCTCGATGACTTGCTCCAGTTTGCTTTTGACGATCGGCTGGCGTTGCAGCTTTTCCACCAGCACGGTCGCGGCGTTGACGAAGCCCGGTGCGCAGTAGCTGCACTGGAAGGCAAATTCGTCGACGAAACGCTGCTGGATCGGGTTCAGCTCGGTGACCTGGCCTTGCTCGTCACGCTTGGCATGGCCTTCGATGGTGCGGACTTTCTTGCCCTCGAAGTAATGCGCGCCGGTGATGCAGGTGCGCACTTCTTCGCTGGTGCCGTCCGGATTGTCGACGATCACCACACAGGCGTGGCAGATGCCCTGGCCGCAGCCCAGACGCGAGCCGGTGAGGTTCTTGTATTCGTGCAGGTAGTCGATCATTGGCAGGTCATCAGGGATGTCCGCCGGGCCGACGGTTTGACCGTTGAGGGTCAGTTGAAGCGGACGGTTAGCCATTGAGGGCCTCCTTGATGCGCGCAGCAGTGATTGGAAGATCGCGAACACGTTTACCGATGGCGTGGGCCACGGCGTTACCGATGGCACCGACCACCGGGATCATCACCACTTCGGCGATGCCTTTGGACGGGTCGCTTGGCGACAGCGGCGGAAGGATCTCCGATGTCTGCTTCCACACCGCCACGTGGCGCGCCATCGGCAGGCGATAACGGTTGAAGTTCCAGTCACCCTCCCCCGGCCCACCTTCGTACAGCGGCATTTCTTCCATCAAGGCGTGGCCGATGCCCATGGCGATCCCGCCTTCGAGCTGGCCACGAACCAGTTCTTCAACCAGCACCCGGCCGCATTCCAGCCACGAGTGATGGTTGAGCACTTCGACTTCTGCCGAACCTTTGTTGACCTTCAACTCGACCAGCGTCGCCACCGGGCTGTAGTAGGTCACGGCGGCGTTGTTCAGTTGAACCACTGGATAGGCGATGTTCTGCCGATCCAGCAGGTGGAAACCGTCGCTGGTCATCTGCGCCTTCTTCGCCTTAGGGGCGCCGTCGCCGTACTTCACCGCCAGACCGTCGAGCGGCAGACGCTCGCGCACGCCGTCGATGCTGTATTCGGCCTCGGCCCAGCTCCAGCGGTTGAAACCGTGAACCGTGGCGCCAGTGACCAGACCGCGCTCGTGAGCACGCTTGGCCAGTTCTTCGAAGCTCAGCGGCTGCATGCCGTTGGCAGTCAGTTTGCCGTCGACCCAATGCGCATCTTCGCGACGCACGACGTAAGGGTTGGCCTGGCCACCGTATGGGCCCTGACGCCAGATCTCCAGCGCCGCCGGCCACAGTCCGTGATTGAACAGCACGCGCGCCGCTTCACGGGTGGCGTGGCTGAAGTAGTAGGCGGAATTGGTCGCGGACGAGGCCGACGCTAGCTTGCCGACCCAGCGCGGGTTGCGCAGGAAGTTGTCCTGCTCGGCCTGACTCATGATGTAAGGGTTGCCGGCGGTGACCAGCTGCATTTCCTTCCATTCGGTCTCGCCGGTCTTCACGTCGTGAGCCGGGCTACCGAGGAAGTCGGCGACCACGAGGGCTTGCGAAGTGGACATGCCGGTGCCGATCTCGATGCCGATGTGACGCAGGGAAATGCGTCCTTCAGCGGTGAATTCGATGCTGGCCATCGGCGCTTCGGAACCGGTGCCGAAGTCTTTCTGGCAAATGGCGAAACCTACGCCATACCAGTTGTCCGGATCCGCCGCTTCGCGCTGTTTCTTGATCGCGTCGCGATTCTTCCAGACTTCGTGCAGCGAAGCCTTGTCGAGAATCTCGTGCAGGCGCAGCGCACCGGCCGGGATCGCGCCCTGGGTGTTTTTCATCCCGGAACGCAGCGCATTCTTGCGACGCAGGTCGATGGCGTCGACACCGAGGCGGTCGGCGATTTCGTCGACCATCATTTCGGTGGAAGCCATGCTCTGTAGCGTGCCGTAGCCGCGCATCGAACCCGCTTCAACCCCGCGGGAGTGGTAAGCGGTAACTTGCAGATCGTTCTGTGGCATGTAGTAGATCGACTGCGCCGCAGTGGCGCCAACCGCAGCCACCGACGGGCTGTAGTTGATCCGGCCGCCACCATCGACGCTCATCTCGGCACGGAAAATCTTGAAGCTGTGGTCGGTCTTGTCCACTGCCAACTGGTAGCGAATGTCGAACGGGTGACGCTTGATGCCGCTCTGGAACTGCTCGTAGCGATCGTTGGCCAGGCGAATCGGCACACCCGCGCCATACAACGCCGCCAGGGCCGCGTAGTAGACGAAAATGTTGTGGTCCTTGGAACCGTAACCGACGGTGTAACCCGGGTGCATGTTCAGGTTGGCCAGGCCGAAGCGCGACGGCGAGATCATCTTCGCGGTCTCGGTGGCAGCTTCCAGCGGGCACTGAGTGGCGACGACGAAATGCAGGGTCTTGGTCGCTGGGTCGTACCAGCCGTTGCCGTTGTCCGGCTCCATCGCAGCCGGCTCGATCGATGGGGTCTTGTAACGCTCGTCGAACACCAGCCAATTGTCCGGTGGCGTGTCGATCTCTTTCTTCATGCGGTCGGCGTAGAACAGGCCGCGCTCGGTCAGGTTACCGTGCAGGTTTGGCTGGGAATTCCACACCGGGCGACGGTTTTTCAGCATCGGGAACAGGATCGAATCCTTGAGGCTGGCGAACTCGTCTTCGTCTGCCGAGGTCGGTCCACCGACACGCACGTAGCGGAAACTGCCATAGGGATCGCCTTCGTAGAACGGCACTTTGGCACCGTAACGAATCGCTTTGTCATTGAATTTGAGTTTGTTCTTCGCCTGACGGAAACGCTCGAAATCGTTCCAGATCAGGATGGCCACCGGATGGCCGATGAACATCGGCACTTTGCCTTCCGGCAGCAATGGATCCGGCGCGTGCTCTTCCGGGAACACGATGCCGTCCTTGTCCAGGTCGGCAGCGGTGACGATACGGTCAGGCTGCAGATCGGCGCCGAGCCACGAAAGGTCGTAGCCACCGTAGATTCGGTCGGCCTTGATGGTTTTCAGCAACATGGCGTGGCCTTGCTGCTGGGGCCAGCCCGGCATGTCCTTGGAACGGATGTCGCGGGCAAACACTTTGCTGCCGCAGACCTTGGACAGGGCATCGTTACGCTGGCGTGCCTTGCCGTTGTTGCCGAGCCACTGCTCGGACGGCACGGTCACGCTGTTTTCCATCAAGGCAGCCAGCGCCTGACTGCTGAGCGGCGTGAGCGTAACGCTCACACCCGCCACCAGCCCGCCCTGAAGGAACGAGCGCCGGGATATTTCACGGTTGGACATGGATCATCCTCTGGGCGGTTATGGATCCGCCCTTCTGGTTATCTACTGGGAATCTCGAGTCTTGCAGAAGCCCTTTTTGGCTAAACAAAGGGCGTGATGACAGTGCAAAGCTGACCGAAAGGTTAACTTTAAAGGTTTCTGCGCTCGCAGCAAACAACCAGTTACAAAAATCTGACTAAAGAATCAAAAATCAATGTGGCACTGCATCGCAGTGACCCGATGACGCAGAGGATATTGCCGCGCGGACTACTTGCATTCATCACGAGACAAGAGAGGAGGAATTTGGAAAAGGTCAAATTTCAGACACAAAAAACCCCGGTCTTTCGACCAGGGTCTTTGCTATCGATGCCGAATCAACCAGAGGTTGCTTCCGGTGTTTCAAGGCGTTCAGTGGTCCTTGAAACAGATATGGCGCAGCGGACGGGACTCGAACCCGCGACCCCCGGCGTGACAGGCCGGTATTCTAACCGACTGAACTACCGCTGCGTATCGCTTTGAGCTGACGCTCAAGTAACTCGTTTGACTGAAAGCTTCGGTGCTTTTCAATCGCGAACCAGACATTGCCTGACTCGTTAAATATGGCGCAGCGGACGGGACTCGAACCCGCGACCCCCGGCGTGACAGGCCGGTATTCTAACCGACTGAACTACCGCTGCGCGTCGGTGCAGGCACTTTCAGCCTACGCTCTTGCTTACGCAAGTATCTCGGGAGTGGTGGGTGATGACGGGATCGAACCGCCGACATTCTGCTTGTAAGGCAGACGCTCTCCCAGCTGAGCTAATCACCCGTTTGCATCTCCGAGGCCGCGAAATTTACGCAGGTAGCGAACCTAAGTCAATAGCAGGATTGAAGTTTTTCTCAAAAAGACAAAAACATGTCATTCCGAGTAGATCATCTTCTTGGTCATACCGCCGTCGACCACGAATTCCTGCCCCGTCACAAACCCGGCATTCTTCGACAGCAGCCAGGCCACCATCGCCGCCACATCCTCGACCGTACCTACCCTGCCCGCCGGATGCTGGGCATGGTCGATATCGGTCAGAGGCTCGGCGCGGCGCGCAGAGGGATCCCGCGCATCGATCCAGCCCGGACTGACCGCATTGACGCGAATCTCCGGCCCGAGACTGATTGCCAGTGCGTGAGTCAACGCCAGCAAGCCACCCTTGCTCGCCGCATAGGCTTCGGTATCAGGTTCTGACTGCGCCGCTCGGGTAGAGGCCAGATTGACGATCGCCCCGTTGTGCGCCCGCAGATACGGCGCACAGTGCTTGGCCAGCAACATCGGCCCACTGAGATTCACCGCCAGCACCCGATTCCAGTAAGCCAGATCCAGGCTTTCCAGGGTGATGTTGTGCGGATCGGCCACCGCCGCATTGCACACCAACGCATCCAGACGACCGAACTGCCCCAGCACTTCCGCGACGCCGAGCGCCACCTGGCTTTCGTCCGCCACGTCCATCGCGATGAACCAGGCGTTTTCGCCGAGCACCTTCGCCACCCTGGAGCCACGCGCCCGGTCCAGGTCCGTCAGCACCACTTGCCAGCCTTCGCTGATCAGCCACGCTGCAATTCCCAGACCGATGCCGCGAGCGGCCCCAGTGACCAGCGCAACGCGGCCATGGGTGCCCGTCTTCGGAGTGGACAACTCGATCACAATGCCGCCAGACCGCGCGCCAGGTCGGCTTGCAGGTCAGCGACATCTTCCAGACCGACCGCGATGCGGATCAGGCTGTCACGAATCCCCGCCGCTTCACGCTCCTGCGGCGCCAGACGGCCGTGGGAAGTGGTGCTCGGATGAGTGATGGTGGTCTTGCTGTCACCCAGGTTGGCGGTGATCGAGATCAAACGGGTCGCATCGATGAAGCGCCACGCGCCTTCTTTGCCGCCCTTCACCTCAAAGCTCACCACCGCACCGAAGCCCTTCTGCTGACGTTGGGCCAGTTCGTGCTGCGGATGGCTCTTGAGACCGGCGTAATGCACTTTCTCGATGCCGTCCTGCTGCTCCAGCCACTCAGCCAGTTGCTGGGCGTTGGCACAGTGCGCCTTCATCCGCAGGTTCAGGGTTTCCAGACCCTTGAGGAAGATCCAGGCGTTGAACGGGCTCAGGGTTGGCCCGGCGGTACGCAGGAAGCCGACGACTTCTTTCATCTGCTCGCCGCGACCGGCCACCACGCCGCCCATGCAACGGCCCTGGCCATCGATAAATTTGGTGGCCGAGTGCACAACAATGTCTGCGCCCAACTTCAGCGGCTGCTGCAACGCTGGCGTGCAGAAGCAGTTGTCGACCACCAGCATCGCGCCCTTGGCGTGCGCGATTTCCGAAAGTGCGGTGATATCCACCAGCTCAGCCAGCGGGTTGGATGGCGATTCAACGAACAGCAATTTGGTGTTGGACTTGATCGCTGCGTCCCAGGCCGACAGATCGGCCAGCGGCACGTAATCGACTTCCACGCCAAAACGCTTGAAATACTTCTCGAACAGACTGATGGTCGAACCGAACACGCTGCGCGACACCAGCACATGATCACCGGCACTGCACAGGCTCATCACCACCGCCATGATCGCAGCCATGCCAGTCGCCGTGGCTACGGCTTGTTCGGCGCCTTCCAGCGCAGCAATGCGCTCTTCGAAGGAGCGAACGGTCGGGTTGGTGTAACGCGAGTAAACGTTGCCCGGCACTTCCCCGGCAAACCGTGCAGCGGCGTCGGCGGCGGTACGGAACACGTAGCTGGAAGTGAAGAACATCGGATCACCGTGCTCGCCTTCCGGCGTACGGTGCTGACCGGCACGTACGGCCAGGGTATCGAACGCTACGCCTTCGAGGTCGCTGTCCAGCCGACCGGCATCCCATTCCTGACTCATGCTGTCACTCCTTGCCCTGTTCTCGATAAATAAAAGTCTTTTGCCAGATACAAAACCGGCCCCTAAGGGCCGGTTGAAACTCAGTTGTTGTACAGATCGATGATCGCACTGACCGCCTGGGTCTTGACCTTCGAGGCATCGTTGCGTGCCTGTTCGATCTTGTTCAGGTAAGCCTCGTCGACGTCGCCGGTGACGTACTTGCCGTCGAACACCGCGCAATCGAAGTTTTCGATCTTGATCTTGCCGCCACCGACCGCTTCGATCAAGTCAGGCAGGTCCTGATAGATGAGCCAGTCAGCGCCGATCAGATCAGCCACATCCTGAGTCGAACGATTGTGCGCGATCAGTTCATGAGCGCTCGGCATGTCGATGCCGTATACGTTCGGGAAGCGCACAGCCGGAGCTGCCGAGCAGAAGTAGACGTTTTTCGCGCCGGCTTCGCGGGCCATCTGGATGATCTGCTTGCAGGTGGTGCCGCGAACGATCGAGTCGTCCACCAGCATCACGTTCTTGCCACGGAATTCCAGTTCGATGGCGTTGAGCTTCTGGCGTACCGATTTCTTGCGCGCAGCCTGGCCGGGCATGATGAAGGTGCGGCCGATGTAACGGTTCTTCACGAAGCCTTCGCGGAATTTCACGCCCAGATGGTTCGCCAGCTCCAGCGCGGCAGTACGGCTGGTGTCCGGAATCGGGATGACCACGTCGATGTCGTGCTCTGGACGCTCGCGCAGGATCTTCTCGGCCAGCTTCTCACCCATGCGCAGACGGGCCTTGTAGACCGACACGCCGTCGATGATCGAGTCCGGACGCGCCAGGTAGACGTGTTCGAAGATGCACGGGGTCAGGGACGGGTTGGTCGCGCACTGACGGGTGTGCAGCTTGCCGTCTTCAGTGATGTAGACCGCTTCGCCCGGTGCCAGGTCGCGGATCAGGGTGAAGCCGAGCACGTCCAGCGAAACGCTTTCGGACGCGATCATGTACTCGACGCCTTCGTCGGTGTGACGCTGGCCGAACACGATCGGACGGATGCCGTGCGGGTCACGGAAACCGACGATGCCGTAACCGGTCACCATCGCCACGACGGCGTAGCCACCGACACAACGGTTGTGCACGTCGGTCACGGCGGCAAACACGTCTTCTTCGGTTGGCTGCAGCTTGCCGCGCTGGGCCAGCTCGTGAGCGAACACGTTGAGCAACACTTCCGAGTCGGAGCTGGTGTTGACGTGACGCAGATCGGATTCGTAGATCTCTTTGGCCAACTGCTCAACGTTGGTCAGGTTGCCGTTGTGCGCCAGGGTGATGCCGTACGGCGAGTTGACGTAGAACGGCTGAGCCTCGGCCGAGGTCGAGCTGCCGGCAGTCGGATAACGGACATGACCGATACCCATATGGCCGACCAGACGCTGCATGTGACGCTGTTGAAACACGTCACGCACCAGGCCATTGTCCTTGCGCAAGAACAACCGGCCATCATGGCTGGTCACGATACCGGCAGCGTCCTGGCCGCGGTGCTGGAGCACGGTTAGCGCGTCATACAGCGCCTGATTGACGTTCGACTTACCGACGATACCGACGATGCCACACATGCGACGCAACCCCTACTTAATGGATCTGAACTGAACAACACTCACTGAGGCGTTTTGGCCGACGGCAAGAGTTGCTCCTTGAACGGAATATCAGCGGGTACGCTGATTCCGCTGGCAAGCCACTGACTGCTCCACCCGAGAATCAGGTTCTTGGACCAGTCTGCGACCAATAAAAACTTTGGCACGAGCTGTGATTCTTTCCACCACCCGTCCTGCTGTACCGGCCCCAGGCTCAACAGCCCGACCGCCACGACCACCAGCAACACGCCACGCGCAGCGCCGAAGGCCATGCCGAGGAATCGATCGGTCCCGGACAACCCGGTGACGCGAACCAACTCGCCGATAAGATAATTGATCATTGCGCCCACGATCAGTGTGGCGACAAACATGATGGCACAGCCCGTGATCACACGAGCTGACGGCGTTTGAATGTATCCGGCGAGGTACTCGGACAGTGAGCCACCGAACATCCAGGCAACGGCTCCTGCGATGATCCAGGTCACCAGCGATAATGCTTCCTTGACGAAGCCGCGGCTCAAACTGATCAATGCGGAGATGGCGATGATTGCAACGATCGCCCAGTCAACCCAGGTAAATGGCACAGTGCAGCCTACAGACGGATAAGGCGGCGCATTTTAGCAGAGCGCATGGCTGTCGGTAAGCTGCGATTGTCAGTGCATTTCAATCGAGGTGATAGTTTTCAGCCGCGCTCGGGCTGAAAGCGCACCACAAACCCCTTGAGGTTCTGCTGGCGACCCAGCAGATCGCGCAAGCGATCGGCTTCGGCGCGCTCGATCAGCGGACCGACGAATACCCGATTCTTGCCATCGGCAGAGCGGATATAAGCGTTGTAGCCCTGGCTGCGCAGGGTCTTTTGCAGGCTTTCGGCGCTGGCGCGACTCGACAGGCTGGCCAGTTGCACAGACCAGCTCACCGACAGGCCATTGGCGTCGACGCGACTCTGGGTGGTATCCGGTTTGGCGGACAGCGCGGTGATCGGCTGGGCCGGAGCTGTAGCAGGCTTGGCCACGGGAGCAGGCGCCGGAGCAACTGCGACTGGTTTGACTACCGGCGCAGGAGCCGGAGCCGGAGCTGCTGGCGCAATCGGTGCCGCTGGCGCCGTTTGCTCGGCAACTTCGTAATCGCTCGGCACTGGCTCTTGCGGCAGAACCTGCGGCTCAGGCACCGCTACCGTCTCCATCTGGATCTGCGCCACGGCTGGCGCCTGCGGAGCAGCCGGCGCATCGACGGTCACCTGACGCTGTTCGTCCTGACGCGAAAACAGCATTGGCAGGAAAATCACCGCCAGCGCCACCAGCACCAGGGCACCGACCATGCGTTGCTTGTACGCCTTATCCAGCAAAGCCATTTGCCGCTTCCTCCGTGGAGCGCCGAGACAGCCATTCAAGGGCCTCGGCGACACAATAAAATGATCCGAACAGCAAGATCTCGTCGTCGCTGGTGGCCACTGCACACTGCCCTTCCAGAGCGGCCGCCACACTGTCATAAGACGTGACCGACGCGCCAAGGTTCTGCAATGCAACATTCAATTCAGCCACCGGACGCGCGCGCGGCGAATCCAGTGGCGCCACTGCCCAATGCTGGACACTGGTTTTCAACTCGCTGATGACACCGTCCAGATCCTTGTCCGCCAGCAGGCCGAACACCGCCAGGCGCTTGCCGACTGGAGGGCGAGAAGCCAGACGCCGGGCCAGATACTCCGCCGCATGCGGGTTATGACCGACATCCAGCAGCAGGTTCAGGCGCTTGCCGTTCCATTCAAACGAGCGACGATCCAGACGACCGACCACGCGAGTCGCCTGCAAGGCCGCAACAATCTGTTGAGCATCCCAAGGCAGACCGAGCAGCAGATAAGCCTGCAACGCCAAGGCAGCGTTTTCCATCGGCAGGTCGAGCAGCGGCAAATCATGCAGCTCTACGACTTGACCGCCAGCATCGGTGCCGCGCCACTGCCAGAATTGATCAGTGATACCGAGATCGAAATCGCGCCCACGCAGGAAGAACGGACAAGCAAGCTCGCGCGCCTTGTCCAGCAAGGGTTGTGGAGGATTCAGATCGCCGCACAGCGCAGGTTTGCCCTGACGGAAAATCCCGGCCTTTTCGAAGGCCACGGATTCGCGGGTATTGCCCAGGTAATCGGCATGATCGACACCGATGCTGGTGACCAGTGCGATGTCCGCATCGACCACGTTGACCGTGTCCAGACGCCCGCCCAGACCGACTTCCAGCACCACCGCATCGAGCCCGGCCTGCTGAAACAGCCAGAACGCCGCCAGGGTGCCCATTTCGAAGTAAGTCAGGGAAGTCTCGCCACGCCCGGCCTCGACCGCTGCGAAGGCTTCGCACAGCTGCGCATCAGTGGCTTCGACGCCATTGAGCTGCACCCGCTCGTTGTAACGCAGCAGGTGCGGGGAATTGTAGACACCAACGCTCAGGCCCTGCGCCCGCAGCAGCGAAGCCACGAAAGCGCAGGTCGAACCCTTGCCGTTGGTGCCGGTGACCGTGATCACCCGAGGCGCCGGCTGGCCCAGCCCCATACGGGACGCTACCTGTTGCGAACGCTCCAGCCCCATGTCGATGGCTGACGGATGCAACTGTTCAAGGTAGGCGAGCCACTCGCCAAGGGTGCGCTCGGTCATACGTTCGCAGGCACCGGCGGAACGACGATCGGCTCGATCGGCGCAGCAACGAAGGTCGGCGTCGGCTTGCCGGTCAGTTGCGCCAGCAGGTTGCCCAGACGCGGACGCAGCTCGCGACGGTCGATGATCAGGTCGATTGCACCGTGCTCCAGCAGGAATTCGCTGCGCTGGAAGCCTTCCGGCAGTTTTTCGCGAACGGTCTGCTCGATCACACGCGGACCTGCGAAGCCGATCAGGGCTTTAGGCTCGCCGACGATCACGTCGCCCAGCATCGCCAGACTGGCGGAAACGCCGCCGTAGACCGGGTCGGTCAGTACCGAGATGAACGGAATGCCTTCTTCACGCAGACGCGCCAGCACGGCCGAGGTCTTGGCCATCTGCATCAGCGAGATCAGCGCTTCCTGCATCCGCGCACCACCGGAGGCGGAGAAGCAGACCATCGGGCAACGGTTTTCCAGCGCGTAGTTGGCGGCGCGCACGAAGCGCTCACCGACGATGGCGCCCATGGAGCCGCCCATGAAGCTGAATTCGAACGCCGAAACCACGACAGGCATGCCCAGCAGGGTGCCACTCATGGAAACCAGTGCGTCTTTCTCGCCGGTCTGCTTCTGGGCAGCGACCAGACGGTCCTTGTACTTCTTGCCGTCGCGAAACTTCAGACGGTCAACCGGCTCCAGGTCGGCACCCAGTTCAACACGGCCTTCTGCATCCAGGAAAATATCGATGCGCGCACGTGCGCCGATGCGCATGTGGTGGTTGCATTTAGGGCAAACGTCCAGGGTCTTTTCCAGCTCCGGACGATACAGCACAGCCTCGCAGGACGGGCATTTGTGCCACAGACCTTCAGGCACCGAGCTCTTCTTGACCTCCGAACGCATGATCGAAGGGATCAGCTTGTCTACCAACCAGTTGCTCATGCTTTCTTTCTCCAGTACCGGCGGCCCGAACGCTCTGGTTCGCGGCCCCGCGTATGCCCTTCAGCTAAATTCATGTGTGGCGATGATCGTCCGGACTGCCGGGTCAGCGGAACTGACCTGCGTACACCCCTGAAAGACCCTCAGCCTCTTTTCTACAGAGCTGTGGACGGCGGCAGTCTGCCAGCCGTCACATCAACGTACGGCGTTGATGAACGCCCGAATCTTTGCGTGATCCTTGATGCCCTTGCTCGCCTCCACCCCACCACTGACATCCACCGCGTATGGCCGCACCCGGGCAACGGCATCGGCGACGTTCTCCGGTGTCAGGCCGCCGGCCAGAATCAACGGCTTGCTCAAGCCTTGCGGAATCAATGACCAGTCGAACGCCTCCCCGGTTCCGCCGGGCACGCCTTCGACATAAGTGTCGAGCAGCACACCGCTGGCGCTCGGGTAGGTATCGCAGGCAGCGGCAATGTCATCGCCCGCCTTGACCCGCAAAGCCTTGATGTACGGCCGGTGCCAGCCTTCGCAGTCGGCGGCGGTTTCATCGCCGTGAAATTGCAACAGATCCAGCGGCACGGCATCGAGGATTTCCCCGAGCTCGCAGCGACTGGCATTGACGAACAGCCCCACGGTGGTCACGAACGGCGGCAATGCGGCGATGATCGCGCGCGCCTGCTGCACGGTCACCGCACGCGGACTTTTAGCGTAGAACACAAAACCGATGGCATCGGCCCCGGCCTCGACGGCTGCCAACGCATCTTCTATGCGGGTAATCCCGCAAATCTTGCTGCGAACGGCCGACATGTCGATAAAAACCTCAAGGCAAATCCGGGAAAGTCCCGGATGGTAACAAATGCATTCGAGGGCGTCAGCCGTCAAGTTCCGAGAAACCGGTAAGGAAATGTGGCCCGATGA
The DNA here is from genome assembly GCF_054071635.1 of Pseudomonas sp. SDO52101_S400. Taxonomy (NCBI): domain Bacteria; kingdom Pseudomonadati; phylum Pseudomonadota; class Gammaproteobacteria; order Pseudomonadales; family Pseudomonadaceae; genus Pseudomonas; species Pseudomonas sp. SDO52101_S400. Next base: position 50,347 of record NZ_JBSVWF010000031.1, read on the forward strand.
AGCGCTCGGGCAACGGGAACTCGTCGTGGTACTCGACCTGCACCAGGTACAGCCCGAACGGATGCGCCGTGACCCCGCCGGAACGCCGCTCGCGACTCTCCAGCACTTCTTTCATCCACTCAGGCGACCGTTCGCCGGCACCGATCGTCATCAACACCCCGGCGATGTTGCGCACCATGTGGTGCAGGAAGGCGTTGGCGCGGATGTCCAGCACGATCATTTTGCCGTGACGGGTCACACGCAAATGATGCATCTGCTTGATCGGCGACTTGGCCTGGCACTGGCCGGCACGGAAAGCGCTGAAATCATGGGTACCGATCAGGTACTGCGCAGCCTCGGCCATACGCTCCACATCCAGCGGACGGTGGTTCCAGGTGATCTCTTCATTGAGATGCGCCGGGCGGATCTGATCGTTGTAGATCACATAGCGATAGCGCCGGGCAATTGCCTTGAATCGCGCATGAAAGTGCGCAGGCATGACCTTCGCCCAACTGACACTGATGTCGTGGGGCAGATTGATGTTGGCGCCCATGACCCAGGCCTTCAGCGAGCGATCCACCTGAGTGTCGAAATGCACGACTTGCCCACAGGCATGCACACCAGCGTCAGTGCGCCCGGCGCATTGCAGCGAGATCGGCGAGTTGGCGACCTTCGACAAGGCTTTTTCCAGGGTTTCCTGCACGGTGAGCACACCCGTGGACTGGCGCTGCCAGCCGCTGTATCGCGAGCCCTTGTACTCAACGCCGAGGGCGACGCGGAAAAAGCCTTCGGGGGCCATTTCGGCGGCCGGGTTATCTATGTTTGCCAAGTCGGTACAGCCTGTTGATCTACAAAGGCGGGCATTATAAGGCTGCGCACCGGGGATACCAGACCCAAACAAAAACGGCAGCCTCGAAGGGCTGCCGCTTTATTTACCGCTGAACGCTGACTCAGGCCAGGTGCGAAAGCATTTCCTTGGCTTCGTTCTTCTGCTTGTCGTCACCCTCGCTGAGCACTTCGTTGAGAATGTCGCGTGCGCCGTCGTTGTCGCCCATGTCGATGTAGGCCTGAGCCAGGTCGAGTTTGGTGGCGGCTTCGTCAGTGCCAGCGAGGAAATCGAAGTCATCCTCACCCAGATCGCCCCCCAACGCGGCATCGGCCTCAGTGAAGCTTGGCTCGTTGATGCTGCCCGACAGACGATCCAGCTCAGCGTTGACGTCATCCAGCTCGGCAGCGAATGCATCCGGCTCGGCCGGGGCCGCATCCATCTCGTCAGCCAGGGACAGGTCGAAATCGGCTGGCAACTCCAGATCATCCAGTGGAGGCTCGACCACAACCGGCGGCTCCACCGGCGCAAGATCCTTCACGCCCTCGTCCAGATCCAACAGGAAGTCGTCGTCAGCCAACTCAACCGGCACAGGCGCAGGATCGGCACCCAGATCCAGATCCAGGTCGAAGTCAGACAGATCGTCGAGGTTTTCCTTGATCTCGGTCTGCTGTTGCAGAACCGACTCGAAGCTCAGGTCGTCATCCGCCGGGAACTCGTCCAGTTCTACCGGCGCTTCAGGCTCGACTGCAGCCACCGATGCAACAGGCTCCACCGGTTTGATGTTGTCGAGATCATCCAGGCTCAGGTCGAAAGCACTGTCCAGATCATCTTGTGCAGCAACTGGCGCTTCAGGCTCGTCGAGCAGCAATTCCTTGACGTATTCCGCGTCCAGCTCGGCGGCAATGGCAGCGGCAGCCAGACCACTCGCCGCGACGACCGCCATGGCCGGGAAGCGGCTTTTCAGCTCTTCGACCTTGGCGAAGTTGTCGCCATTGGCAACCAGCTGGCGCTCCTGACCGACGAAGGCATCACGATCACCCTGGCGACCGTAGACCTCCATCAGTTTCAGCCGCAGGTCACTGCGCTGCGGCTCCAGGCTGACGCCCTCCTCCAGCAACGCGGCAGCTTGATTCAGGCGACCGCCGTCGATGTGCGACTGCGCCTTGTCCAGCACGTCGTCGGAACGCTCGGCAGCCGGGGCTACCAGCGGCGCGGCGATCGGTTCAGCCATGACGACTGGAGCAACGACCGCGGCGGCAACAGACGCTGGAGCCGGAGCCGGAGCCGGAGCCGGAGCCGGAGCCGGAGCCGGCGTGAGCTTGACGCTTGCGGCAGGCACTTCTAGGCCTTCGAAGCTGCTTTCCGGCAGATCGAGCTCGGGTTCGAACGATTGCTCCTCCAGCGCCCGGGCCATACGCAGGTGCTTCTCGGCTTCCTGCTGAGCCTTGCGGCGACGAGCCAGCAGCAGCAACAGGAGCAACAGCACCACCGCACCGCCACCAACCAGCCCCAGCAGGATCGGGTTGGTCAGCAGTTCGTTGAAGGTTTTCTCGTCATCGGCGGCTGGCTTCGGCTCGACCACCGGTTCAACCGGTGCTGGCGCAACGGCTTCCGGCGCAGGCGCGGCAGGTGCAGCTTCTGCCGGGGTGGCAGGTGGCGTTGCCGCCAGTTCGGCGGTAATCGCCGGAACCGGTGCAACCGCTGGTGCGGCGGCGGCGGCTGCGGGAGCTGGCGCAGAGGCATTACCTTCGGCCTGCAACTTCGCCAGTTGATTGTTCTTCAGTTCGATCAGGCGTTGCAGCTTGTCCAGCTGACTTTGCAGATCGGTCATGCGGCTTTTCAGTTCCGCATTGTCACGACGGGTCGTGTCGAGGCTTTCCTGGGTCACCGCCAGTTTGTTGCTCAAGGCCTTGGCGTCGCCGGCCGGGCCTTTGCCGCGACCCTTGGCACCTTCAGCGGAGACCAGACTCAGGTTGTCCTTGGCATTCTTGGCAGGACCGGTGTTGGCGCGGCCACGATTGGTCGCATCGAGCTGCTGCTGACCTGTGCCCGGCTTGGCCACATAACGACGACCCTGACGCCAGGCCTCGTTCTGCGCCGCCACTTCGGCAATGGCTTTGGACTGCGGCAGCGCGGTGCTTTGCACTTCATCCGGCAGACGCAGCACCTGACCGGTTTTCAAGCGGTTGATGTTGCCGCCGATGAACGCATCCGGGTTCAAAGCCTGAATCGCCAGCATGGTCTGCTGGACCGAACCGCCGGTACGCGCCTTCGCTGCGATTTCCCACAAGGTGTCGCGTGGCGTGGTGGTATGGGTCGAATGCGTTGCACCGGTGGTCGGCGCGGTGATGGTTTGCGCCGGCGCCGGTTGAGCAGCAGCATCAGCGGTCTGCGGAGAGAATTTCGACGGATCCAGCAGCACGCTGTAATCGCGCAGAAGTCGGCCGTTCGGCCACATCACCTGCACCAGGAATTTCACCATCGGTTCCGATAGCGGCTTGCTCGACGTCACGCGCAGCACGCTTTTGCCGCTGGCGTTGAGCACCGGGGTGAAGGTCAGATCATTGAGGAAGGCCTGGCGATCGACGCCGGCCTTGGCGAAATCTTCCGGCGAGGCCAGGCTCGGCACCACTTCGGCAGCGGTCAGGTCCTTGACATCGAGCAGCTCGATTTCCGCCACCAGCGGCTGGTTCAGGGTCGACTTCAGGGTCAGCTCCCCGAGCCCGAGGGCATGCGCCATACCGGAGGACAGCGCCGAGGCGGCCGCTATTGCTAACACCAGTTTGCGAACTTGAACCATAGCCTCTTCCTTTGTTTGAACGTTCCTCGGCCAGCGAGAAGATGTTGATTGTCGCTGCCGTAAGGCATTGCGCGCGACGACGACAGCATGCCGCGCGCGATCATTTCTTTGATGCCCCGGAAAGTCCCGGAGGGTGACACGTTATCAAGCGATCTGGCCAAGCATAGCGCCCGGCTAGAATCAGTCGACAAATTGTTGCCAAGTATCTTTTACAGCAGGCCTTTTATCAACAACTCGGCCACTTGCACCGCGTTGAGAGCCGCACCTTTGCGTACGTTATCTGACGTCAGCCACAGATTAAGTTCCGACGGCTCGTCGACACCGGCACGCACCCGCCCGACATAGACCACGTCCTGGCCCACCGCGTCACCGACGGCGGTCGGATAATCGCCGGCCTCGACCAGTTCGATGCCCTCGGCATCTTCAAGCGCGGCATTGACCTTTGCCAGGTCGACCGCGCTCGCTGACTGCAAGGTCACGCTAAAGCTATCGCCAAAAAACACCGGGGCTTGAACGCAAGTTGCGGAAATCTTTAATAAAGGCTTGGCCAGCACCTGACGCAGCTCGCGCACCAGACGTTTTTCCAGCAGCGTGTGGCCTTGAGCGTCAGGCGTGCCGACCTGAGCCAGCAGGTTGAAAGCCATCTGCCGGTCGAAGAATGTCGGCTCCAGCGGGCGCATGTTCAGCAGCTCGGCGGTCTGGCGAGCCAGCTCGGTCACCGCTTCGCGACCCTGAGCGGAAACCGCCAGATTGGCGGTGACATGCACGTATTGCAGCTCGATCAGATCGAGCAGCGGCGCCAACACCACGGCCAGCGTAGTGGCCGACGGGCTCGGGCTGCTGACCTGGAACGGCACGTTCAAACCGGCCAGCACATCGGCATTGGCTTCCGGAACCACTTGCGGCGCCTGATCCGCCGGCAATGCACCGGACAGATCGACCAGCGAGCAACCTGCCGCGTGAGCGCGGGCGGCGTAACTCAGGGTGATGGCCGGGCCGGCGGCGAAGAACGCCAGCTTGACCTTGCTGAAGTCGAACTCGTCGACTTCACGCACGCGCACGTTCTTGTTGCGATAAAGCACCGAACTGCCAGCGGATTCGCTGCTGGCCAACAGGTGCAACGTGCCGACCGGGAAGTCGCGCTCTTCGAGAATCTGCACAAGGGTTTCGCCGACAGTACCGGTGGCGCCGATCACGGCAATATCAAGGGTCTGGGTCATGGTGCTGCCTCTGGCGAAACGGGGGGAGCGGCACTTTACCGGGTGGCCGCCATGCAGGCAAAAAAAACCCGCGCCTCTTGCAAGGTGCGGGTTCTTTCAATGCGTCAAGCGATCAACGCTCAAGCAGGATCCGCAGCATGCGACGCAGCGGTTCGGCCGCGCCCCACAGCAGTTGGTCGCCGACGGTGAAAGCACCGACGAACTGCGAACCCATGTTCAGCTTGCGCAGACGACCGACCGGTACGTTCAGGGTGCCGGTGACTTTCGTCGGGCTCAGCTCCTGCATGCTGATTTCGCGCTGGTTTGGCACCAGCTTGACCCAAGGGTTGTGCTGGCTGATCAGCCCTTCGATGTCGGCGATCGGCACGTCTTTGTTCAGCTTGATGGTCAGCGCCTGGCTGTGGCAACGCATGGCGCCGATGCGCACGCAGATGCCATCGACCGGGATCGGGCTCTTGAAGCGACCGAGGATCTTGTTGGTCTCGGCCTGGGCCTTCCACTCTTCGCGGCTCTGGCCGTTCGGCAGTTCCTTGTCGATCCATGGGATCAGGCTGCCGGCCAGCGGTACGCCGAAGTTTTCGGTCGGGTACGCGTCGCTGCGCATGGCTTCGGCCACACGACGGTCGATGTCGAGGATCGCGCTGGCAGGATCGGCCAGTTGATCGGCGACAGCGGCGTGGGTAGCGCCCATCTGCTTGATCAGTTCACGCATGTTCTGCGCGCCGGCACCGGAGGCCGCCTGATAGGTCATGGCGCTCATCCACTCGACCAGACCGGCTTCGAACAGACCGCCCAAACCCATCAGCATCAGGCTGACGGTGCAGTTGCCGCCGATGTAGTTCTTGGTGCCCGCGTCGAGTTGCTGGTCGATGACCTTGCGGTTGACCGGGTCGAGAATGATGACGGCGTCGTCGTTCATCCGCAGGCTCGAGGCCGCGTCGATCCAGTAACCCTGCCAGCCGGCTTCGCGCAGCTTCGGGAACACTTCGCTGGTGTAGTCGCCGCCCTGGCAGGTCAGGATCACGTCGAGGGTCTTCAGCTCTTCAATGCTGTAAGCGTCCTTGAGCGGAGCAATGTCCTTGCCCACGGACGGGCCTTGGCCACCGACATTGGAAGTGGTGAAAAACACCGGCTCGATAAGATCGAAATCCTGCTCTTCCAGCATCCGCTGCATGAGCACGGAACCGACCATGCCGCGCCAACCGATCAGACCTACACGTTTCATCGCAACTACACCTTCTTGAAAAGTGGGCCGCTGCTTTGTATTGAATTTCGCAGCGGGCCCGAGAGATTACAGATTCCGCAGCGCGGCGACTACTGCGTCACCCATTTCCTGCGTACCGACTTTAGTGCAACCGGTCGAAAAGATGTCGCCGGTGCGCAGCCCTTGATCCAGCACCACGCTGACCGCTTTCTCGATGGCATCGGCCGCTTCGTGCAGATTGAAGCTGTAACGCAGCATCATCGACACCGACAGAATGGTCGCCAGCGGGTTGGCGATGCCTTTGCCGGCGATGTCCGGTGCCGAACCGTGACAAGGCTCGTACATGCCCTTGTTGTTGGCATCCAGCGAAGCCGACGGCAGCATGCCGATGGAACCGGTGAGCATCGACGCTTCGTCGGACAGGATGTCGCCGAACATGTTGTCGGTGACGATCACGTCGAACTGCTTCGGCGCACGCACCAGCTGCATGGCGGCGTTGTCGACGTACATGTGGCTCAGTTCGACGTCCGGGTAATCCTTGGCGACCTGCTCGACCACTTCACGCCACAGTTGGCTGGACGCCAGCACGTTGGCCTTGTCCACCGAACACAGCTTTTTGCCACGGACCATGGCCATGTCGAAACCGACACGGGCGATGCGGCGGATTTCGCTTTCGCTGTACGGCAGCGTGTCGTAGGACTGGCGCTCGCCGTTTTCCAGAGTACGGGTGCCGCGCGGCGCGCCGAAGTAGATGCCACCGGTCAGCTCACGGACGATCAGGATATCCAGGCCGGCAACGATTTCCGGCTTCAGGCTCGAAGCATCGGCCAGTTGCGGGTACAGGATCGCCGGACGCAGGTTGCCGAACAGGCCCAGTTGCGCACGGATTTTCAGCAGGCCGCGCTCAGGGCGGATGTCACGATCAATGGTGTCCCACTTCGGGCCGCCCACGGCGCCCAGCAGCACAGCGTCGGCTGCGCGAGCGCGGTCGAGGGTTTCGTCGGCCAGCGGCACGCCGTGCTTGTCGATGGCGGCGCCACCGATCACGTCATGGCTCAGCTCGAAGCCCAGGCTGTACTTGTCGTTGGCCAGCTCCAGCACCTTGACCGCTTCGGCCATGATTTCCGGACCAATGCCGTCGCCTGGGAGAATCAGAATCTGCTTGCTCATGCTTTCCTCGTGTCTTCAGTCGGTGCGCCATCGAGGGGCGCGCCCGGAAAAATGCTTGTCGTTCGAAACTTACTTTTCGGCCCAGAGCACCAGTACATCTGTACTGAACGAACCATCGGCCTCAATCTCAAAATAATCGCGTACTTCGTTGCCCATCGATTGCTGCAATTGGCGGATTGCGGCGCGCATCACTTCAGGCGTGCGCATGCGCTCGACCCAGCTGTTGTACTCCAGACGCAGGCGCTGACGCGTGGTGCTGCGGGTGTGCAGACCGGCCTCGCTGACCTGGCGCAACCACTCACCGGCAGAATAATCGCGCACATGGCTGGTGTCGCGCAGCACTTCGACGCTCTGCAAATAGGTGTCGAACAGCGGACTGCCCGGCGACAGCACATCAATGAACGCCGCCACGCCACCCGGCTTCAGCACCCGACGCACCTCGCGCAAGGCCACGCCGAGGTCACTCCAATGGTGCGCCGAATAGCGGCTGAACACGAAGTCGAATTCGCCATCGGCAAACGGCAGACGCTCGGCGGCGCCGTTGACCGTGGACACGTTGCTCAGACCGCGATCAACGGCAGCGGCAGCAACCACATCGAGCATCTGCTGCGACAGGTCGTAAGCCACCACTTCTTTCACTAACGGAGCAACGTGAAAACTCACATGCCCGGCGCCGCAGCCTAGATCCAGAACCCGTGCCTCGCCCTGCCCCGCCAGCTCGGCCCGCAGCAACGCAAATTCGGTGCCTTGAGCGTGAACGGCGCTGCTCAGGTAGGCGGCGGCCTGTTCACCGAATTGCTTTTGTACAACCTGACTGTGCTGGGCGGTGCTGGTCATGGGGACTTCCTTTTGGGCTGGAGTCTTGTGTTGCTTTTGCGGGCCTCATCGCTGGCAAGCCAGCTCCCACAGGTTGCGTGAACACCGCGAATTACTGTGGGAGCGGGCTTGCCCGCGAAGAGGCCGGCCCTGACGACATCAATCTCAAATCTTGCTTAGGCGTCGCGGAACAACCACGGCTGGCTCGCACGATGCTTGGCTTCGAACGCAGCAATCGCATCGCCGTCCTGCAAGGTCAGGCCGATGTCGTCCAGGCCGTTGAGCAGGCAGTGCTTGCGGAACGCGTCAATCTCGAAGCGATACACCTTGCCATTCGGGCTGGTGACGGTCTGCTCGTGCAGGTCGATCTGCAACTGATAGCCCGGTTCGGCTTCGACCTGCTTGAACAGCTCGTCGACTTCCGCGTCGCTCAAGATGATCGGCAGCAAGCCGTTCTTGAAGCTGTTGTTGAAGAAGATGTCGGCGTAGCTCGGCGCGATGATGCTGCGAAAACCGTATTCTTCCAGCGCCCACGGCGCGTGCTCACGGCTGGAGCCGCAACCGAAGTTCTCGCGTGCCAACAACACGCTGGCGCCCTGATAACGCTCGGCGTTGAGTACGAATTCCTTGTTCAGCGGGCGCTTGGAGTTGTCCTGGTACGGCTGCCCTACATCCAGGTAACGCCACTCGTCGAACAGGTTCGGGCCGAAACCGGTGCGCTTGATCGACTTCAGAAACTGCTTCGGAATGATCTGGTCGGTATCGACGTTGGCACGATCCAACGGTGCGACAAGGCCGGTGTGCTGGGTAAAAGCTTTCATGCTGCGCTCCTCAGATCAATTCACGAACGTCGATGAAACGACCGTTCACCGCCGCCGCAGCGGCCATGGCCGGGCTGACGAGGTGGGTACGACCACCGGCGCCCTGACGGCCTTCGAAGTTACGGTTGGAGGTCGAGGCGCAATGCTCGCCGGACTCCAAACGGTCCGGGTTCATCGCCAGGCACATCGAGCAACCCGGCTCACGCCATTCGAAACCGGCTTCGAGGAAGATCTTGTCCAGACCTTCGGCCTCGGCCTGAGCCTTTACCAGACCCGAGCCCGGCACCACGATGGCCTGCTTGATGGTCGACGCGACCTTGCGGCCCTTGGCGATCACCGCCGCAGCACGCAAGTCTTCGATGCGCGAGTTGGTGCAGGAACCGATAAACACGCGGTCGAGCTGAATGTCGGTGATCGCCTGATTGGCGGTCAGACCCATGTATTTCAAGGCGCGGACGATCGAGTCACGCTTGACCAGATCCATCTCTTTAGCCGGGTCCGGCACGTTCTGATCAACGGCCAACACCATTTCCGGCGAAGTGCCCCAACTGACCTGCGGCTTGATCTGCGTGGCGTCGAGTTCGACCACGGTGTCGAAGTGCGCGTCGGCGTCGGACACCAGATCTTTCCAGGACTCGACAGCCAGGTCCCACTCGGCGCCTTTCGGTGCGAACGGACGACCCTTGACGTAATCCACAGTCTTTTGGTCCGCCGCCACCAGACCCACACGGGCGCCGGCTTCGATGGACATGTTGCAGATGGTCATGCGGCCTTCGATGGACAGATCGCGAATGGCGCTGCCAGCGAATTCGATGGCGTGGCCGTTACCGCCGGCAGTGCCGATCTTGCCGATGACGGCGAGGACGATGTCCTTGGCGGTCACGCCGAACGGCAACTGGCCTTCGACGCGCACCAGCATGTTCTTCATTTTCTTGGCGACCAGGCACTGGGTGGCAAGCACGTGCTCGACCTCGGAAGTGCCGATACCGTGGGCCAATGCGCCGAAAGCACCGTGGGTCGAGGTGTGCGAATCGCCGCAAACCACAGTCATGCCCGGCAAGGTCGCGCCCTGCTCCGGGCTGATCACGTGGACGATGCCTTGGCGGACGTCATTCATCTTGAATTCGACGATGCCGTATTCATCGCAGTTGTCGTCGAGGGTCTGAACCTGCAAACGCGAGACCTGGTCGGCAATGGCTTCGATGCCGCCCTTGCGCTCCGGGGTGGTCGGTACGTTGTGGTCCGGGGTCGCGATGTTGGCATCGATGCGCCAAGGCTTGCGCCCGGCCAGACGCAGGCCTTCGAAGGCTTGCGGCGAGGTCACTTCGTGGATGATGTGACGATCGATATAGATCAGCGCCGAACCATCGTCGCGCTGCTTGACCAAATGCGAATCCCAGAGCTTGTCGTAGAGCGTTTTGCCGGCCATCAGACGTTTCCTCATCAGCTTGTTTCTATGCCCTGGGCTTATCAATAACCCTTTGGCTTGTGAGGCCGATCCTATGGGGTTAGATTGAATAACTCAAATTCATATTTTTTATGCTTTGGATAACCAACTGGAATACAAACATGGATCTGGCCAACCTCAATGCTTTTATCGCGATTGCCGAGTCCGGGAGCTTCTCCGGCGCCGGTGAGCGCCTGCACCTGACGCAACCAGCGATCAGCAAACGCATCGCCGGGCTGGAGCAGCAATTGAATGTGCGGCTGTTCGATCGGCTGGGTCGTGAAGTAGGCCTGACCGAGGCCGGCCGGGCCCTGCTGCCAAGGGCCTATCAGATTCTCAACGTGCTCGATGACACGCGCCGCGCCCTGACCAACCTGACCGGCGAAGTGACCGGTCGTCTGACCCTGGCCACCAGTCACCACATCGGCCTGCACCGTTTGCCGCCCTTATTAAGGGAGTACACCCGCCGTTACCCACAGGTGGCGCTGGATATTCAGTTCCTCGATTCGGAAGTGGCCTACGAGGAAATTCTCCATGGCCGCGCAGAACTGGCAGTCATCACCCTGGCGCCGGAGCCACACACACTGGTCAAGGCCACGCCGGTCTGGGATGACCCGCTGGATTTCGTGGTCGCCCCGGAACACTCGTTGATCAGCAACGGCGCCGTCACATTGGCGGACATTGCCGGCCATCCGGCGGTTTTCCCCGGCGGCAACACCTTTACTCACCATATTGTCCAGCGTCTGTTCGAGGCCCAAGGCCTTACACCGAACATCGCCATGAGCACTAACTATCTGGAAACCATCAAAATGATGGTATCGATCGGCCTGGCCTGGAGCGTTTTGCCGCGCACCATGCTCGATGAACAGGTGGCACGCATACCTTTGCCGGGCATACAGCTCAGTCGCCAGCTAGGCTATATCCTGCACACCGAACGGACACTGTCGAATGCTGCACGGGCGTTTATGGCCCTGCTGGACGCTCAAATCGATCTGCCAGGGACTCTCGGCTAACTTGTGCTACTCCTATAGAGCTGTCGTCCCTGTGCCTAATGCCCAAATCAGCTCAAGGCCCGTTAACAATGCCGAAATCTGTTGACCGTATTCCGCCGATGCCGCGTATTCAGGCCATTGATCCACGGCGTTCCGAACAGAGCTGGGAGAGCGCGCCGCAATTGCTCGCGGCGCTTAATGGCGCCCGCCTCGGCGCCTGGTATTGGGATATCGAGCGCGGGCAGATCAGTTGGTCGCGCGGCACCCAGGCCTTGTTCGGCTTCGATCCGCGACAACCGCTGCCAGAAGACCTGGAATACCTCGACCTGTTGCCACCGGAAGACCGGGCGAAAACCATTCGCGCCTTCCACGCGGTCATCGCCGGTGCGCCACTGGAACAGGCGATGCACCACCGCATCCGCTGGCCCGACGGCAGCCTGCACTGGCTGGAGATCAATGGCAGCCTGCTGCCGGACAAGCATGGCCGGCCCCGAATGATCGGGGTGATCCGTGAAATCACCCACCAGCGGCAACGGGAACAGGCGCTCACCAGTTCGGAGAAACGTTTCGCCACGCTGTTTCACCTGTGTCCGAACATGGTGCTGCTGACCCGCCAGGAAGATGGCCTGATCAGCGAGGCCAACCAGTATTTCGAAAGCCTGTTCGGCTGGCCGGTGCAGAGCGCCATCGGTCGTACCACCCTGGAATTGGGCCTGTGGGTGCATCCCGAGCAACGGGCGGAGCTGGTCAAGAAGACCAAGGCCAAGGGCGAACTGATCAGCATGGAGGTGCAGTTCCGCGCCAGTAACGGCCAGGTCCACGACGGTATTCTCAGCGCGCAAAAGGTCGAACTCGAAGGCCAGCCGTATCTGTTGAGCACGTTTCTCGACACCACCGAACGCAAAGCCGCCGAGCACGCCCTCAAGGACAGCCAGGAACGCCTCGATCTGGCGCTGGACTCTGCACAGCTCGGCACCTGGGACTGGCACATTCCCAGCGGCATGCTCTACGGCTCGGCCCGGGCCGCGCAATTGCACGGACTGGAGCCGATTCCGTTTCACGAATCCTTTGACGAATTCTTCGAAGGCGTGCCCGGCGAGGAGCGCGACAGCATGCGCGATGCCTACCGTAGCTTGCGCGAAGGCCCGGCGGGCAATTATCAGCTGACTTATCGTGTACAACTGCCGGACGGCAGCTCGCGCTATCTGGAAAGCCGCGCCCGCCTCTATCGCGACGAAAACGGCGCGCCGCTGCGCATGGCGGGCACCCTGCTGGACATCACCGACCAGGTCGAACGCGAACAACGGCTGGTGGCTTCCGAAGAGAAATTCGCCACGCTGTTCCAGGTCAGCCCCGACCCGATCTGCGTGACCCGTCAGGAAACCGGGGAGTTCATCGAGATCAATTCCAGTTTCAGCCAGACCTTCGGCTGGAGCGCCGCCGACGTCATCGGCCATACCGCCGAAGAAATCGGCCTGTGGGACGCCTCGGCAAAAAGCCTGCAACGCATCGAAAGGGTGATCCGCGAACAAGGGCTGAGCAATGTCGCGATCATCGTCCAGCACAAGGACGGCCAGTCGCTGACCTGCGTGATTTCCAGCCGTCAGATCAGCGTCGGCAACCAGCCCTGTATCGTCACCACGCTGCGCGACATCACCCAGCAACAGCGCTCGGAAGCAGCGCTCAAGGCCAGTGAAGAGAAATTCGCCAAGGCGTTCCACTCCAGCCCCGACGCCATCACCATCACCGAACGCGATACCGGGCGTTATCTGGAGGTCAATGACGGTTACTGTCGCCTGACCGGCTATCGCGCCGACGAAGTGGTGGGCAAAACCGTGTATCAGGTCGGTATCTGGGCCGAGGAAAAGCAGCGCTCGGGGCTGCTCGCCGAACTGCAGATCAAGGGCCGCGTGCACCATCAGGAAATGCTCGGGCGCAACAAGCGCGGGGAATTGCTGACGGTGGAGGTCTCGGTCGAACCGATCACCCTCAACGAAACCGCCTGTCTGCTGATGACCGCCCGGGACGTCAGCCTGCTGAAGAACGCCGAAGCGCAAATCCGTCATCTGGCCTATCACGACCCGCTGACCAACCTGCCCAACCGCGCGTTACTGATGGATCGTCTGAGCCAGCAGATTGCCCTGCTCAAACGCCACAACCTGCGCGGCGCGCTGCTGTTTCTCGACCTCGATCACTTCAAGCACATCAACGACTCGCTCGGCCACCCGGTCGGCGACACGGTGCTGAAAATCATCACCGCACGCCTCGAAGCCAGCGTGCGCATGGAAGACACCGTGGCGCGGCTCGGTGGCGATGAATTCGTGGTGTTGCTCAGCGGTCTGGAAGGCACGCGCAACGAGGTCAGCGCCCAGGTGCGGGAGTTGGCCGACACCATTCGCGAATTGCTGTCGGAGCCGATGTTCCTCGACGGCCAGCGCCTGCAAGTGACGCCGAGCATCGGCGTGGCGCTGATTCCCGATCACGGCTCGACCCCGACCGACCTGCTCAAACGCGCGGATATCGCGCTGTACCGGGCCAAGGATTCCGGGCGCAACACCACGCAGATGTATCACAACACCATGCAGAAAGCGGCCAGCGAACGGCTGCGCATGGAGACCGACCTGCGCCTGGCGCTGTCCCGTGGCGAATTCAACGTGCATTTCCAGCCGCAAGTGGACGCCCGGGACAACCGCATCATCGGCGCCGAAGCGCTGGTGCGCTGGAATCATCCGGAACTCGGTGCGCAATCGCCGACCGAGTTCATCAAGGTCCTGGAAGACAGCGGGCTGATTCTTGAGGTCGGCACCTGGATCCTCGATGAGGCCTGCGAGGCCTTCAAACAATTGATCGCCGACGGCTTGATCGATCCGCTGGCCTTCAGCCTGTGCGTGAACATCAGTCCCCGACAGTTCCGCCAGAACGACTTCGTCGAGCGCATCGAACACAGCATGACCAGCCATGGCCTGCCCTGCTCACTGCTGAAACTGGAAATCACCGAAGGCATCGTCATCCAGAACCTGGAAGACACCATCAGCAAGATGCGCCGCCTGAAAAAATTAGGCGTGAGCTTCGCCATGGACGATTTCGGCACCGGTTATTCATCGCTGACTTACCTCAAGCGCCTGCCGGTGGACACCTTGAAGATCGATCAGTCCTTCATCCGCGATGCCACCAGCGACCCCAACGACGCCGAGATCATCCGCGCCATCGTCGCCATGGCCCGCAGCCTGGAACTGGAAGTGATCGCCGAAGGCGTGGAAACCCCAGAGCAGCTGGAATTCCTGCAAGGGCTGGGCTGTCATTTGTATCAGGGCTATCTGCACAGTCGGCCGGTGGCGCTGGAGGTGTTGAAAGGGTTGCTGGTTTGACCGCAGGCATCGACGCCAGGCCAGTAATTGCCAGGGTTGGCGGCAACCTGTAGGGTCGCGTTTTTTTGCGCCGTTTCGAGATCGATCATGCAGGATGCAACCCTCCCCCGCCCGGCCCTGCTGGGCATTGACCTTGGTACCACCAACAGTTTGATCGCCGTCTGGCAGGACGGTCAGGCCCGATTGATCCCCAACGCCCTCGGCGACGTGCTCACACCTTCGGTGGTCAGCCTCGATGAAGACGACACCATTCTGGTCGGCAAAGCCGCTCGCGCACGACTGACTACCCACCCGGAGCGCACAGCGGCGGCGTTCAAGCGCTTCATGGGCAGTGAAAAACGTCTCGAACTTGGCGGGCGCTCATTCAGCCCCGAAGAGCTCTCGGCGCTGGTGATCGGTTCGCTCAAACAGGATGCCGAGGCTTTTCTCGGTCACCCGGTGCAGGAAGCGGTGATTTCGGTGCCCGCCTATTTCAGCGACGAACAGCGCAAACGCACCTTGTTCGCCGCAGAACTGGCGGGCCTGAAAGTTTCCCGACTGATCAACGAGCCGACCGCCGCGGCCATGGCCTACGGTCTGCACGAACAGAAGTTCGAACGCACGCTGATCTTCGATCTGGGCGGCGGGACCTTCGATGTCACGGTGCTGGAATATGCGTTGCCGCTGATCGAGGTGCATGCGTCCACCGGTGACAACTTTCTGGGTGGAGAAGACTTTACTGCCGCCTTGCTGCAGGCCTGCCTCAGCGACTGGCAGCTGACGCCCGCCATGATCGACGCGCAAGGCATGGCCAGTCTTGGCGATGCGCTGGAACAACTCAAATGCAAGCTCGGCGAAGGCACTCAGCAATTGAGCTGGCGGCATGCCGACAGAACGTTCGAATGGTCGCTGGATGAAAGCGGCGCCATAAAGATCTGGGAACCCCTCCTGGCCCGTTTGCGCGCACCGATCGAGCAAGCCCTGCGCGATGCCCGCCTGAAACCACGTGACCTCGATAGCCTGGTCTTGGTGGGCGGCGCTACACGGATGCCGGCGGTGCAGCAAATGGTGGCCACGCTGTTCGGACGTCTGCCGTATCGACACCTCGACCCAGACACGATTGTCGCACTGGGCGCGGCGACGCAAGCGGCGTGCAAGGCGCGCGATGGTGCGGTTGAGGAACTGATCCTGACCGACGTCTGCCCCTACACCCTGGGAATTTCGACCAACCGTGGTGAAGGTATCAGCGGTGCTTTTTCACCGATCATCGAGCGCAATACGGTTATCCCGACATCGCGCGTACAGCGCTACTCCACAACGTTTGCACAACAAACCGAGATCCGCATTGCGGTTTATCAGGGTGAGCGTCCATGGGTGCGCGACAACATCTTCATTGATTCCTTTGATGTGAAGTTCAAGCCCAGCGAACACATTCAGAGCCTGGATGTACGCTTCAGTTACGATATCAATGGCCTGCTGGAAGTGGACGTCACGCTGCTCGACAGTGGCGAGCGCCACAGCCACAGCATCGATCGCAGCCCGACCGGGCTCGACGAACAGGCTCGGCAAGACAGTCGTGAACGGCTTTCTACCCTTAAAGTCCATCCTCGCGATTCGCTGCCCAACCGCACACTGCTGGCACGCCTTGAGCGCGCCTGGATGCAGAGCCTCGGCAATGAACGCGAACGCATTGCCGACTGGATGGACACCTTTAACGCCGTACTCGGAGGCCAGCAACCCAGGGAGATTGCCAGCCATCGATCACAGCTTGAGAAGGGGCTCGATGAACTGCGTCTCTAACCGTTGAGCCGACGCAGCGTAGCCTGCAAGCCGCCTGGCAGCATGTCTTCTCCTGCGCTGTCCAGCGGCACACCATAACGGTTGGGCAGCTTGTCACCGGGAAACGCAAACAGCATCAACGGCAGAAACGGCAGCACCGGCGACAGGCAGAGCAGGATCAACAACGTCGGGATGCCCCGCCCCATGTCATGCAAACGTCGCAGCATGGCCCCAAGCAAAAACACACCGCCCAGCAACAACACAGCAATCCCGGACATCGGCGTGCCGCTGAGCAAAGCCGCCAGCGGTGTCACCAATACCGAGCCGAGCACCTGCCAAAAGAACGGCCCGCGCGCCAGACGAGTATTCAGGCGCCAGAAGGCCACGGGCGATGCCGGACGACTGTCGGCCCGGGCCAGCAGCAAGCGCTCCGACCACGACAACAATGCACTGAACGCCAGGCGCAGACCGACCCCATGGTCCGGGCTGTCCTTGGCGCGCTGCATGCGCAGCAAAATCTTCTGTCGCGGCACCCCGGCGCTGCCGTAGCGCACCAAACCTTTGAGCACATCGAGGGCCAGGTAAAAGGTCTCGCTGTGGATACCTTCGTACTCCGTCAACGCCTGTGTTGGCGGGTGCGTCGGTTCTCCCTTGATCAGACTGTGACGGAAGCCGTCGAACCAGTCCTGAGAGTTGATAATCTCGGTTGTCCTATCGAGCAAATAGCGGCGCTGCTGAGCATCCATCAATGGATCGTGATACAGCACACCCGTCAGCAGCATTCGTCCGAGCACGTCATCACTGAACGCACTCAGGTCACTGTGCACACAGTCATACAAGCGGTCATTGCTCAGCAATCGCGCACTGTCGAGTGCTTGCTGGACGCCCATCAATTGCCGAGCCAGTACGGCATGCACCGGGTCTTCGACCTGCAACCAGCCAAGCAAACCGTTGATATCTCCCTGTTCGCGATAAAGACGTCGCAACAGCGGCTGCAACCGGCTGACGGGATGGGCCGAATCGAACGGCAGCTGCTCCAGCGTCAGCTCTCCCGTCAAGCTCAGCCAGCGCTCTGGTTCGCTGAGCAATGCCAACAGATACAGCGTGCTGGCGTGCCATTGCCACACTGCACCTCCCGAGCCGACAGGTGGCAATGCCACGCCTCGATCACTCAATTGGGTCAGCACGCTCAGCACCGCCAGCTCGCCGGCCGCGTGCGTGTCGCCCAGGGAGAACGCCTGCTCGATCCGCTCCAGCGCTACCGGGCTGTAAGCTCGCAATCGCCGCAACCATGCAAGGCATACCTTGTGACTGCTGCCTTTCTCCAACGCTTCGGGCAGGCGGGCCAGCTGTGAGCCTTCATCGATAAACGCGCCCATCGTCAGCGGGATCGGCCCATGACTCAACCAGCGCAAATGCTGTCGGGCTTGAGACCGGAACCCGCTCAGGACCAGCTCTTCAAGCGCATCGATGGCCGGAGGCTGATCGGCCAACTGTTGTAACAGCTGCACATCGCCTCGATGCAGGGCCCAGGCGTGTCGATACAGTTGCTGAAGTCGAACGTCGTCGTGCGCACCCAACAGCAACGCGAGCAAAGGCAATTCGTCGTCGGTCATCCGCCAATTCAAAAACGCCTTGGCCAGGCCCTGAGTCTGGTCCGGGCCAATGCCCATCCAGCGAGCCAGGGTTTCCGGCCGGCGCGACGGGCTGCCGTAGGACTGAGTGGCATCCCCCAGATCAAAGGCCCAATCGCGAAAATCACCGAGACGGTCGAAGGCCTGAATCAACAAGGGAAGAAAATCCGGCTGACGCCTGGCGCACAAGGCCAACAACTCGCTCTCGGCCTTCGGGTGCCGGTGTTCCTGCCAAAGTTGCACCCAGCACGCGAATGCCTCGTCATCCAGCCCCAGCAGGCTGTTCTGACAAGCCAGCAGGTACAGCGAATCCACGTCATTCGGCGTTTCACGCTGCAACTCGACGCAGAACTGCCGCAGCCCCTCGCCTCCAATGCCAGCCTGAGTGAATTGCACGACCAGACGCTTGATCGACGCCGCGTGATCCGGCAATGGCAGGCAGGTATGCCGACTGACAAAGCGGTCGAATTCCTGCAGCGAGCGCTGATTGAAGATCATATCCAGAGTGTGCAAATACCACAGGCTTTCGGTCTGAGCAGCGGCGGACCAATGCCCCATCGATGCCATATCGAACGGGTCGGGCTTATCGATCTGATCGAGAAATTCTTCCGCCTGCCGAGCCTGGTCAAAGCCCAGGGTCATCAACTGATGTTCCCAGCCCATGTAGCCGACGAGTACGCTGGCGCAACGGTGCGACAACAGATCGGCGTTGAACAGCTGGCCAAACAATGCCCAGCGCAGATCATCGAGCACGCCGAGCGGCAGTTGATCCAGGGTTTTGACAAAGCTCTGCCAGGCCTGCGGATCAAAACGCCGCGCCGGGTCGTTCAACAGATTGTCAAAGTCGGCAAGGGCCTGAGGCACCTCCGGATCAGCGGCTTCAGACACCTCAAGTGCGTCTTCGCGAGCGAAGCGAATCGCACTTTCATATGCCTGACGCAATGCCTGAAATCCTTCAGGGTCGGATTCCGGATGATGTTCCGGCAGTCGCGCGCGGTAGGCATCTCGAATCAGCGATTCATCGTCGGTGGGTTCGATACCCAAACGTATCCAGCAACTCATGACCAGTCGAACTCCTCAAGAGATACCGGACGCTGGGGCAAGTCGAGCTCCAGATGCCAAGGCAGGTTGTCCAGAAAAACCGGCATGTTCTGCGCAAGCCCACGGGCCACTTGCACGCTGTTCGATTGCTCGCCCTGTCGATCCAGCTCGAAAGCAAAGGTGTCATCACCTTCGCTTTCACACCCCCAGAACCCGCGACCGAAAAGGAACCCGTTGAAGTACGATTTCCAGCTGCTGTAGTGATACTGGGCCCTGACCGCCAACCGCCCGTGCAACCAGGCACTTTCAGTCAGATCAATCCACTGGTTGCGCACCGCGCAGCGCAGCAGAAACCCCATGCGACCATAGTCCCAGGCCAGAATACCGCCAGGCCCGCAGTCACCAAACGTACGACTGGCGAAATCGTGCAGAACGCGCTCACGCGGCTCGAGGGTTTCCATCAATGCCTGCCATTCGCCGGGCAGGCAACGCTGCCAGGCCAGATAGGCACCATTGAGATGTCTGGCATGACCGTTGTCGGTCATGCGCTTGAACATGCTCAATAGTTGCGGGCGATCATTGATTCCCCAACTGCATTGCAAATCGATGAACTGCGGATCGGCGTAAAACGCTGGCTCGTCGTATTCGGCGCGAGGATTGAGCGCCACCATCGGCGCAGAGAGGGCGCACAGCCAACGCTGTTGAATATCGTCCATGAAAAAAGGCTCCAGGCCGACCGATAAGAAGGGGGGTCGGCAAAACTGCGGCGGATTGTAGAGAAACCGTCGCTGGCGGCAAAGTCGAACCGCAGTTTTCCTGCGCCCACAAAAAAGGCCCCGACGTATCGGGGCCTTCATTCAGCGGCTCATCGCCCGTTCAGACGACTTGTTTCTGCAAGTGAATCAGTGTTGCAGAGCCGGCTTCTGCGTCCCGTTGATCGGGATGCGTTTGGCTTTCGCTTCTTCCGGGATCACACGCAACAGATCGATGCTCAGCAGGCCGTTGCTCAGGCCGGCGGCCTTGATCTCGATGTGATCGGCCAGACGGAAGGACAGCTTGAAGGCACGCTGGGCGATGCCCTGGTGCAGGAAGGTGACGCCTTCGTTCGCGTCACGCTTGCCGCCACTGATGGTCAGCACGCCCTTCTCGACTTGCAGTTCCAGGTCTTCTTCCTGGAAACCGGCCGCCGCCACGACGATGCGGTATTGATCGTCACCGTGTTTTTCGACGTTGTAAGGCGGATAGGTGCTGCCTGGCTCGTTACGCAGGGCGGTTTCGAACAGGTCGTTGAAACGGTCGAAACCAACCGAGGAACGGAACAGTGGTGCGAGGGAAAATGCAGTACTCATGGTTCAAATCTCCTGAAAACAATCAGCAAGTTTTTTTATCTCCGCGACCCGAATTCGGCATCGCGTAACCCTTAGATAGGGACCTGCGTTTTGTTTTCAAGAGAACATTTGAAGATTTTTTCAGGCCGCCTCGGCAACCGGCAAACCCAGCAAACGCGAGACGTGGTCCGGCTCGGTTTCACGCCGCAGCACGGTGAACAGCTCGGCGGCCTCGGGATAATTGCGGGTCAGCATTGCCAGCCATTGCTTCAGGCGGCCCGGCGATTGGCGCGCAGTCATCTGCGCTTTGGCTTGCAGCCAGAAGTCCTGGATCAGCGGCATCAGCTCGGCCCAGGTCATCTCGACGACCTCCTCGCCGGCACGGGCGGCAGCGATCTGACGGGCCAGATCCGGACGCGACACCAGGCCGCGACCGAGCATGATGTCCTCGACGCCGCTGATCTCCCGGCAGCGACGCCAGTCTTCAACGCTCCAGATATCACCGTTGGCGAACACCGGCACCTTGACCACGTCCTGCACCCGGGGAATCCACTCCCAATGGGCCGGCGGCTTGTAGCCGTCCATCTTGGTCCGGGCGTGAACCACGATGTGCTCGGCGCCGCCCTCGGCCAGCGCCGTGGCACACACCAGCGAGCCGTCCGGGCTGTCGAAACCGAGGCGCATCTTGGCGGTGACTGGAATGTGTGCCGGTACGGCACGCCGCACGTGCTCGACGATCTGGTTGAGCAGCTCCGGCTCCTTGAGCAGCACGGCGCCGCCACGGGACTTGTTGACGGTTTTGGCCGGGCAGCCGAAGTTCAGGTCGATCACTTCAGAGCCCAGTTCGCAGGCCAATGCTGCGTTTTCCGCCAGGCATACCGGGTCGGAACCCAGCAATTGCACACGCAGTGGCACACCGGAAGCCGTGCGGGCACCGTTGAGCAGTTCAGGGCCGAACTTGTGGAAATAGGCCGGAGTCAGCAACTGATCGTTGACCCGGATGAACTCGGTCACGCACCAGTCAATACCGCCGACACGGGTCAGGACATCGCGCAGGATGTCGTCGACCA
Organism: Pseudomonas sp. SDO52101_S400; assembly: GCF_054071635.1. Taxonomy (NCBI): domain Bacteria; kingdom Pseudomonadati; phylum Pseudomonadota; class Gammaproteobacteria; order Pseudomonadales; family Pseudomonadaceae; genus Pseudomonas; species Pseudomonas sp. SDO52101_S400. The sequence goes on from NZ_JBSVWF010000031.1 coordinate 71,824, forward strand.
ACCCTTCCATCGGCGCCAGAGCAATTTGCATGGGAAACACACACTCAAGGAAAAACGTGCGGCAGTTTACTGGGTTTCGCGGGTTAAACCCATGTCCGCTGTCTGGATGGCCGGGCCGTAGCCTTCGATGAACTCGGCGGGCATGCGCTTGGGCCTGCCGGTGGACAGCTCGATGCAGACGAAGGTGGTCTGGGCACGCAGCAGCGTGGTGTTGTCGCTGGGACGAATCAGCTGGAAGTGACGGGTCATTTTCAGGCGCTGATCCCAATCGACGATCCAGGTCGCCAATTGCAGCTCATCACCTTCGTAAGCGGCCGCCAGATAATCGATCTCGTGCCGCACCACCGCCATCGCCCGATCCAGACGACGATACTCGACCAGATCCAGGCCCAGCCGCTGCGAGTGGCGCCAGGCGCAGCGTTCGAGCCAGGAGACGTACACCGCGTTGTTCGCGTGCCCCAGCCCGTCGATGTCCTCGGCGCCCACTTGCAGATCAATGGTAAACGGCGTTGCCCGATCCCAGCCCATGCCCTACTCCCGGTCAAATGATTCAACCGGGGCAGTGTAACGGATGACTACGCCGATTGCCGCGCCTGAAGGCTGCGACCGGCCAGCAGTGATAACACGCCATCAATCACCCGAGGGTCGGCCAGTACCCGCTGGTGGCCGCCGGATTCCAGGCGCAGCAGTCGGCTGTCGAACCAGGATTCGTGGATCAGTTGGGACTCTTTGACCGAGACGAAGGTGTCGTCTTCGGCGTGCACGATCAGGCCTGGCATATCCAACTGATAGTGGGCGACATCCAGGGTCGCAGCGCGCATGCCGACGTCTTGTTCGACTTGGCGGATGAAGGCAGAACGAGCTCTCGGCGGCATTCCGACGTAACGGGCAAATCCGCGCAACACGCCCAGAATGCGAGCCGGAGCGGCAATGCTGACCAGGGTTTCAGTGCGCAGCCCCAGTTGCACCGCAAGCATGGCACTGGCGCCGCCCATGGAGTGACCGATGACGGCTTGCAGCGGAGGCAATTCAGCAGCGGCTTCGAGCATGGCGCGGGCAAACAATACGACGTTGGCTTCGCGTCCAGGTGAGCGACCGTGGGCCGGGCCATCGAGAGCGACGACGGTGTAACCGGACTCGACCAGCGCGGTAATCAGCGCGGCAAACTGAGTTGGCCGCCCTTCCCAGCCGTGCATCAACAGAACCGTCGGACCTTGCCCCCAGCGCAGCGCGGAGAGGCCGAAACGCAACGTGATCCGCTCGGATTTCGCCAGCAGCGGCAATTCCCAATCCCGTGGCGCATTGGCGCGAGGGGTCATGAATGCCAGCCGCATTTTGCTTGCCACCAGTTTCGGAGCAAACCAGCCCAAGGTGCCATTGACGCCGCGAACCCACTTCAACGTGCTCATCGCTCTCTCCTCAGGCTCGTTGCCTTCAGGTCAACGCACCGCCGATTTGGCAGCGCGCAGCAATCGATCGGATAAATCACCAGGCCCCAACGCCCTTGAGAGCGCCAGACCACCTACCATCAAGGCCACGTCGGCCAACGCTTTATCGATGTCTTCAGGGCTTGAAGCCAACTGCGCGATCATCAGCTCCAGGTGCTCGTTCAACGCCATGCGGAACTCTTCCGGAAGCCGCCCCAGCTCACCGATGGACGCCGGGATCGGGCAGGCCGAATCGCTGGAATCACGATGCTTGCGCGACAGGTAGAAGGCAGCCACCAGGGCGCGGCGCTCTTCGCCGGTCAATTCAGAGTCCATGTCGGCAATCAGGTCTCGGCGGCGCCCCAGCAACTGTTTGAACGCCTCAAGCATCATTGCGTCCTTGCTTTCGAAGTGCGCATAGAAGCCACCGACAGTCAGGCCGGCGGCGCCCATCACTTCACCCACGCTCGGCTCGGCCGGGCCACGCTGGATAAGTGCGGCGCTGGCAGCCTTGAGGATGCGTTCGCGGGTTTGAGCTTTTTTGTCGTTCATCGTTGCCTCCGAATATTACGATTAGAATATTATTCTCATAATAATATTCTGCAAGTCGAAAATATGACCGCTGGTCTGAAGCACAGTGTAAGGAAAAAGGAAATTTGGCCAAACGCCAGACAAACAAAAGGGCCATTCAATAATTGAATGACCCTTATAAATCCCGCAGAGCGGGTAATCGTGGCGTCCCCTAGGGGACTCGAACCCCTGTTACCGCCGTGAAAGGGCGGTGTCCT